>CAKTWE010000013.1 GCA_934630385.1 uncultured Collinsella sp. | reverse complement strand
CGAGCGCCACGTGCTCGCCGCGGTAGAGTTTGAGGTCGATGTCGCTGTAGATGTGCTTGTCGCCGTAGGACTTGGACACGCCCTCCAGGCCCACGACCATGTCGCCGGAGCGCGGCGGGTCGGGGAACTTAAAGTCGATGTGTTTGTGGCCTTCGGGCAGGATGACAAGCTCCTTTTTGATCTGCTCGATCTTGCGGATACGCTCCTGCGCCTGGGCAGCTTTGGTGGGCTTGTAGCGGAACTTGTCGACGAAGACCTGCATGTGGGCGATGTCGCGCTCCTGGGCAGCGCGCTTGGCGCGCATTTGCTCCAGATTGTCCTCGCGCTGCTTAAGATAGCTGCTGTAGTTGCCGGTGTAGGTGGTCACGCGGCGGTTCTCGAGCGCGGCCACGTGGTCGACGCAGGCGTCCATGAAGGCGCGGTCGTGGCTGACGATGAGGACGGCGCCGTCGTAGTTGGCGATAAAGCCGCGCAGCCACTGGACGCTCTCGAGGTCCAAGTGGTTGGTGGGCTCGTCCAGCAGCAGCAGGTCGGGATGGCGCAGGAAAAGCTTTGCCAGCGCGATACGCATCTGCCAGCCGCCGGAGAACTCGGAGCACGGGCGCTCAAAGTCGGTGACCTTAAAGCCCAGGCCGGACAGGATCTTGCGGGCGTTGCTCTCGAGCTCGTAGCCGCCCAGATGCTCAAAGCGATCCTGGACCTGGCCGTACTCGTTGAGGAGGGCGTCGACGTCCTTGCCCTGCTCGGAGAGCTCGGTGATCTGGGCCTGCAGCTCGTTGGCGCGCTCGCCCATGCAGCGGATTTCCTTGGCGGCGGCCATGACCTCGGCAAGGATGGTGGTGTCCTTTTGCTCCAGATTGGTTTCCTGCTCTAGGTAGCCTACCTGGCAGTCCTTTGCGTACTGGACCTGGCCAGCATCCGGGCTGTCGATGCCCATGATAATCTTGAGCATGGTGGTTTTGCCGGCGCCGTTGGGGCCCACGAGCGCGAAGCGCTCGCCGGGGTTGATCTGGAAGGATGCGCCGCTAAAGAGGACGCGCGCGCCGAAGCTTTTTTCGATCTTGTCGACCAGGAGGATCATGGTGCCGCCTTTGACCTTGTGTGCCTATATGAAAAAAGGCCCCAACTTGCGTTGGAGCCTCATTCAATGCTCGGGTGGAGACGAGGGGGATCGAACCCCTGACCTCTTGACTGCCAGTCAAGCGCTCTCCCAGCTGAGCTACGCCCCCGTGCGAAGAAGTACTATACGGGAACTCGGACGGCGATGCAAGGGCAATTTTGGAAAACTTTCGCCGCCGCGGCGCGGGTGCGCGGGCCCGCCCAGGGCCGAGGGGTCCGGCCATGCCCGCGGGGCGCGCCCCGCGGGCGGGCGGCGGCGCCGCCCGCCTTTCCGGCTCCAGCCCGGTCGCCGCCCGGGGACCTCCCGCCACGAAACCGGCCCATCTACTACGTCCGGCCGCCACCGCCCGACCACGCAGTCCTGGGCAAAAATAAAACCGCAGGTAGACGGCCTGCGGTTTTCGTTAAACACCGGTTATGGTCGAGTGGTCGGGGTCAAACGTAGCAGATGGGCCGGTTTCGTGGCGGCGACATCGCGGGCGGCCGCCACGAAGCGCCATGAAGCGGAAAAATGGCTGTCTAGCGACCGATTTCCAGCCAATTACACAGGACGTTGGCCCGTAGCTCCGCTTCCCTCGTCCTCTGGGCCTTTGTTTTGCACCTATAGCGCAAACCCAAGCGTAAACAAAGGCTTCGCACGATCGCATCAAGCTGCGCAGCATCGTTAAGCATGTCGTGGGTAACCAAAAAGACGTCATACCCCAAACTTTGTAGCGCCGTCATGCGTTTGGCATCGTGGTCCAGCACGGCGCCTGAACCATGGATAACCTCTCCCTGAATCTCCAATATGCCAGCTTTCATTATGGTCGGATTCACGATCACGATATCCCCGTAGCAGACTTTTTGCCCCGCAATGCTCTGGGCCGATGCAGTAAGCAGCGTAAAATCGTTAACGAAGACATTCCGAAAGCCGGCACCGCCGCGGGAGCGAGGAAGCGACAACAGTAGAATTCCCGCTACTTCTAGCGGTGAGGGCCGCTATACCCGTAACCATCCGCGCGGCGTTATAGAACTTAGCACCCCACTTACGGCTTTTCATCTTCCTGGCGTACTCATGAAGTTCGTGCAGTTCGATAAGCGGCTTCCTCATCCAGAGCGAAGTGCCTTTGAGCTTCGTGATCTCCTTCGTTTTCTTTTGGACGTTTGTTCCCTTTGCATTTACCTGCTCTTTTACTTTTACGCGCGCATAAACGCGTTTCCATTGCGCCTCGTCTTGGCTCTCATCTAGTTCAAAGAGAGATTCGGTCGTGGATTCTTGAACGGCGTTATCGGCCTTGCTCCGTTCTGCTTCGGCTGCGGCGGTGGGTTCAAAGACGGAAAACCAACCACAGAACTCGTACATGGCAAGGACCAGATCGGTTTGAGACACAAAACGCGCCATGGTAAACAACGTTGCAAGCGGATTGGTTACCCTAAAGCCCATCGCTGTTTCCAGTGTACAGTCCACCCCAGAAGCGTCTCCACAATGGATTGTTGTTCGTAATCCTGAATGGTAGTTAACGCCACCAGGCTCCGTCGTGGTAATAATCGGGGCCTTGAGCACCTCGGTTACGAAAGGGGCTTGGGATAGGGCTCGCCAGCCGTCATCGGAGCTGGGCAGGCGCGGGTAGAGGTCGCGAACCTGCGGTGGGCAGCGCCAGTAGCGGAATGCGGTGTTTGCACAGACGATCTCGTCCATGTGGGCCTCCCCCTGGTTTCGGCCGCGGGTCGTGCGGATTGCGGGTAAGATCGATTATCTACTGGCGCATCATGCGGGTAAGTACGGGTAGCTGACCAAAAACTGACCAAAAGCTTGACGCAATCTGTTGAAAAGCCGCCATAGGCACGAACGTGCTGGTACGAGCTGTGAGCCAGTGGTCTCTGTCTTCACAATTGCGCGTAGACTGCGCAGAGAATTCAATGAATGAACGCAGACGCATTTTGCAAAACGCGCAATGACGACACCTAATGTGAACTGCGTAACATATAACGCCCTAGGTAACTTCGCTTCGATTTTGGTGTCAAAAAGAAAAAGGCCAGAAGCCTAACACCTCTGACCTGTTGTTTTGATGGTGGGCGATACAAGATTCGAACTTGTGACCCCATCCGTGTGAAGGATATGCTCTACCCCTGAGCCAATCGCCCGTCGCCTTTCGGCAAAAGAGATACTAACATAGCCGCGTGTGGTTTACCAAGAACTTTTTGCCCCCGATTTTAAATTCGTGGGAGCAAGTCGCACCGTTTCAACCCGGTCAGCAAACGAAAGCGCAGCTTAACCACCTTCCATCGTTTAATCCACGAGGTCTCGGTGACGGTAGATAAGTCGAGCATTGTTGTCCGTACGCTGTGCAACAATTTGAAGCGTAATTTAATTCGTTGACCACATGTCTCGCCCTGCTATTTCCGCAGGGCCTCTTCGAGAAAGGACGTAACTATGGGTTCTGATCAGAAAACGGCTAGCAAGAATGGCCGTAAACACTTTTTCGATAACCACTTAGAGGACATGGAGAGGGTCAAACCCCTTCTCGAACTTGACCTTTGGGCACGCGAATTTGGAGCAGAGGAACTAGATGATCTGATAAAAAAGCTGGCTGCTGAGAATAGGTATGGCAATGATACCTACAAGCTCGCAGATTGCTTTATTGAATGCATCGAAAATGATGGCATTCCCAAAGACGAATCCGTAGCCAAATCCGATAACTACGCCTTTTTCAAGGCTCTTATCGAAGAGCTGGGTATTGAACCACAAGCTGTTAAATACGTAAAAGATAACTTCTTTGACATTACGCTACCCATGAGAGACGCCCCGTTTACCGTGAGCGTTAAGCCATTTGACCCTTATGTACCAGAGCCATGGCGGAGTGAAATCGCTAAAAAGGCCGATGATCAGGAGGACGACGGCAAGAGAGTCGACCCTCGTTGGCATTACTTTGTGTCGTGGGCGAAATACAAGGACGTCATTCTTAATTCCAATTCTGAATACGCGTCGATGCTAAGGAAACGTGATATCAATTACGTTAATGCTAAGAATCCTTGCATCGGGGTTTTAGCAATCAAGTCATGAAAAAATGGCTCAGAAAATCGTAACAATACAGGGCTGGCGGGGCGCGTACCTCGCCAGCCCTATTCTTCCAGAACGATCGGTTGCCAGACGAGGTCTTCGAGGCTGCAGTGTAAGGTTTTTGCGAGCGCCAATGCCGAGGAGACCGAGGCGCGGCGCAAATCCAGTTGGTTTTGCTCGTAGAGCTGTATTGCGCGAAGTTTAACCCCCGATTGGGCGGCGAGCTGCTTTTGAGTTAGACCGGCTGCCTTTCGTGCCGCCTTGAGGCCTTTTTTGAAGGCCTGGGATTTATTCCATTTATCAATGACTATCTGGGCGAATTTATCTTCAGAGGCCTCGTGAAGCGGATGGTACGAGCCGATAATCCAATCGAGAGGTGCCACCTCAAAAAGGTCGCTAAAACCTAGGCCGCACGTCCACTGCGTATATGCCAAAACCCAGCCCGCCCAGTATTGCGGTGAGCGATCAAGCGGATAGCTCTCCCTGCATTCTGCGGGTTTCAGTCCTGCACTAGCAATTATTTCACGCGCGAGTTCGTCACCCGACATGCCGCAGACAACGCGCGTCACACCACGCTCAAATTGCCTCATCTCGAGAGAATTCAACAGGATTGTCGTTAGTTCAATAGGACTCAGTCCTTGGTCGCAGAGGGCGAAATCGACTGCCTCGCCTAGCGTTCTCATGGCATCCTCGAGATACATCTCACTGTAGGCGTGGGTCATTTTCGGTCATCCTCTCTCGAACGATATCTACGATACGGATACCCTCAAATGGGTTTTCGGCAAGCAGTTCCCGATACTGTGCCCTTGCTTCCTGATCTCGCTCCTTGGCCAATGGACCATACAAATCGAGCGGCGCACGCTCAAATCCCGCAAACCGGATTCCCTTAAATGCACATTCGCTTTTGAGCACGATCTGTTCTCCAAGGTTGCCTAGCTTCATCGCTCGACCAAGCTGGTCTACGGTGATCGTATTGTTTACAAACGCCCTAGCATAACTGAAGTACGAGTCATCCGCGCGCCACCCCCTAATCACATCGTAAGCGTTGGCATCAGGCAAAAAATGATCGCGAAGGTATTCGCATGCCCCCACAGCGACGGCGGTGTCCTTTCGGAATGAACGATACTCTACAAGCAATGCTATCCAATGCAGAACTGAATACTGCGGCGATAGCAGGTCGAGCACCTTGAGATCGGCCGTATCGAGTTCGTATCGATTCGCAAAGCCATCGACATCATGCGAACATGCCCATTCCCTTGCAAGGTCGAGGCTCTCTGTGCAATAGAATCCCCGCCCATAATCGTTATGGACTTTCCCAAAACCAGGCTGGGGAGTCTCGATGATTTTCTGAGAACCATGCCACAGTTCCATGCGGGCCTCCTAACGAGTATCGTTGTAACGATAGTTTAGCACGATATCGCTAGAGCTATACCCATTAAGAGGCGCCATCGACCGCCACCCTTGCTCCAGGCTCTCCGGCAGAATAGATATCGCTTTGTATTAGAGACGCCTCCAACCAACACGATTGAAGGCGCCTTCTCCGTGAGCATTGTTTTGATTGCGTTGGTCTTACTCTGCGACCAAGATCTTCTAGGTAGGCTTTCTTTTGATTCCGTTGGTCGCGCCTTACGAGCAAAATCAAAGTCGAACATACACAAATGAATGGGAAGAGCTGCAAGGCAAACCCAAAAGTCACACGGCTGCGCTCGCCAGCCCTCGAGCATTGCCAGGAGGCTGGATGGTACCAATATCCGTCGAAGGACAAAATTCCCCGCACTTCCGAAAAGCTGGCGTATCGGCAGCGAAATGCGGTACCAAGAATCAAGCCAAGAAGTCTCTAAGGCCTCGTAGGCTTGCTGTTCCTTCGCAGCTCGCTTGCGAGCTCTTTGCGTGTGCGTTTCCCGGAGACCAGGTCCTGAATCCATTCATAGTAGGGGTTATCTTCAGGATTAGGGTTATCGGAAAAGTCCACCGATACGTTTCTCACTCTAATAATGGCAAAGGCAATAACTAGGCTAGTCCTCTTGTTTCCATCCTCAAAGATGTGGTCCTTTGCCATGTGTTCCGCAATATAGCTTGCCTGGTCGAAGATGTCCAAAAATCTATCAATCGGGGACTGCCCAAAGATTGTACAAAATGCGTTTGATAGAACAGATTCAATTCGACCATGTATAAGGGTGGCCCTGTCGCCCGTCATACAGGTTGTGTAGCATTTTCCAAACGCAAGCAAGCCTTCATGCAACTGCATTACAGAAGAGGCAAGCGCCTCTATCGCTTCCTCGTCATCAAATACAAGGGGATCGAAAGAAGGCGCTTGTCCCATCGTGGTGGACATTAGGAGTTCTCCAAAAGCCTCAGCGCATTGGGCATGGCTGCAATTGTCGATTGCACGGCCTGATCGATTGTTACGACGTCGTTATTGTCTAAGCCATCATTAGACGCAAGAATTGCCTCCGGAGTGATGGGGTTATCCATGTTCGGCGAATATACACTCGCCCATGCCCCATCTGGCTTGTGTGACAAGGTGACCAAATCAAATGCAGAGAGCATGCCAAGTCTATTCATCACAGAATCGATGAGGTTTTTAGACGTCTCGTCAAGTATCGCTGAGCCAGTCGATTTGCGAATGCAGTTTCGGCCATACGAGGAGAACGCATGATAGACCACAGGTTCAACTGGACCATACTGCCAAGCTTCGATAATATCATCGAAAAGTGGATGATTGTATTTGCGCAACGATTCGACTTGCGAATAATAGACGAGCTTATTCAGCTTAAGATTTGTGATCTCGAACTTGTCGCTCCAATTATCAATGATGTAGTTTGCAACGTTCAGCGCTTCCATTTTCGCTCTCCTCTCAGTTGGCAAAACTAATCCACTAGACTTTAAATGGGCTGATTATGTACCCAATTTAAAGATATGTCGAGTTAACCCTCGATGAAATCACTTCTAATTACACGACAAATTGTTTCATAGCGGGCGGACATGAATTCATCATGCGTACTTTTGCACTGACTTTAAGAGTCAGTCGAAAGCTCAGATTCAAAACGTTGTCAGCAAAATACTTATTGGACGTTATATCAGCGAATTGCGACGACCAGTAGCGTTATGCCAAGAAGGAAAAGGGCCACGGATGCTGCGATCCAGCAGTTGTCGCCGGTCTTGGGGAGCGAGACGGTTGCCGTGGTTGCGGCTTTGGGCTTAGCGGTCTTTGTCACCGTGGTGGTCGTTGTTGTCGCAGCCGCGGGCTTGACCTCTGGGCGCGCTGCGGTTCCCGAACCAGACTCTCCCGCTGCAGAATCGGCGCCGGAAGCAGGCTCGCCGCCATCACTCGGCACATCGGTCTTCCCTGCCGGAGCCGTAGCCCCCTCGGGTTCCACGACCACATGCGTGGCCACAGCACCGCCAGCATCCACCACGCCTCTAGCCCCAAAGGCCCCACCGGTGGGCGTCACAAAGCACGCGGACGTAAGCGATCCGGCCAGGCAGCCAACGCCGCCGTCGGCGCCGGTCGCATCCAGCCACGAGGCATCGACGGCAAGCGTCCCGAAGGGCACGCCATCGCCGGGATCCTCGTCTAGCAGGTACGCGCCGTAAGCGTGCACGCCCGCTCCGGAACCCGCGCCCGCGGCAACAACGCGCCCGCCACCGCGAACGACAAGACGACCCGCGACCAGGCCGGCCACGACCTCGTCCTCAATGCAGGCCCCGTCGGCCTTGGCATTGACGGTGCAGCCGTCTACCACCAGCGCCTGAAACGCGTGGATCCCGCACTGCGATCCCGTGGCCGTTAGCGACCCGGTGCCGCGGAGCGTCAGGTTGCTCCACACCTCCAGACCGCACTGCGAAATGTCCACGATGGACGATTGCATCTCCTTCACGGAGTTTTGCCCGGTCAGGGTCACAACCAGGTCGCCATCGGCGCCGATTGCCTCGCCAGAAAAGTCGTTGAGCTCCAAGTGCTCGGCATCGGACCAAGCCCAACCGGGGCCCGAGACGCCCGGCTCGTAGTACGTCGCGCCCGCGATGATGAGGCTCTCCGCACCCGCGGCATAAGAAGGCCCGCCCAGCAAAACGCATAGGCAGGCCATGGCGGTAAACGGGATGTAGTGACGGCTAGTGTGGAACGCGGCAGTAAACATAACCGCTCCGATCTTCGCAGGAGCCAATGAAGGCAGCTCCAGAAAAATACCTGGCAGCAGCGCTTATTAGTGTAGCGAGATCAGACAAGGAGCAGAGAAGAAAACCGTGATCGATTCCCAAAATTAGGTGTAAATCGTTTTGCCAATCGGTGAAAGGCGGCGTTGTGCGGCGTCAATTGGCCGTACTACTTCCTAATAACTAATTCCATTCGCATCGCAAATTGCGCGACAGAGCCCTGAGACCTGCTTGGTGCAGTCACCCAATGGGGTGAATCCAGATTCGCAGGCCAGTTTGGCAATCGCGATTTTGTTAGGCGTTAAAGAGCGCATTCCCTCGAACTTGAAATTTAAAGGGCAGGTAAAACGCTCGCCGAGATCATGGTTCCACCTCTTGCCTGGATGAGCAGCCTCTATGGACGCCGTCAAAACATCCGCCGGTACGTAGTTCTCAATTGTAGAACCCCACGTTACCCAATGCATGGCACCACTTTGCTTGCATTCCTCAATGACACGTCTTTTCGTCTTACCTAGTCGAGCATTTATACTCTTCTTGTCGGAATCCATCAAAATGCAGAAATGAGTATTGATTCGGAAGAGAGATATCAGTTTTTCACTGGAGCCACCGGGGCTTGCATCGAGCGCGTTCAGGAGTTTGCCGCCGTACAGCATGATGCTGTAATGAACGCCTTCGACAAGGTGAGCGGAGTTCTCCTTCGCCCATTTCCCAATCCAATAGTTAAGGTAGATACGATCAGACGGGCCCTCCACCCATACAACGTAGTTTGATTGAAGCAGATCAGATGCATGAGCCCCCAGGTCGTCTAGCAAATCACGGGCCAGTGCCATCCCGTTGAGCTGCTGGCATGTAGACACGCCATTCTTTTTGCTAACATGTGCCACCTGAACACCCGGAGCGTTGATGATAGTCGGTGAATGCGTCGTCACAATGAAACGGTTGGCGTCATCGTGTAGGAGATATTCAATAAACCTCGCTTGGAGCGCAGGATGAAGATGAATTTCCGGCTCTTCGATACAAATGATTTTGTCAGTGTTGCAAGCAACGACAGCAGCGAGAATAATCAGCTCAGTCAGACCGGTACCGAGTGACTCAAGCGGTAGGTAATCGGTGTCAGCGGTCTTCACTGCGATTTCATGGCTCTCATGGGATACAAGTATCGCTGCACCGCGATCGTTCAGAACGTCGCGAACAAAATCCTGAAGTTTGCTCCAGCGCTGTCTAGACTGTTCAAAATCTTTTCGCTCGGGGTTATATAACCTTAGCAAAGCCGCAGGGAGGCCTACGCCACTGTTGATAGGGTTATGCCGGCTCGACAAATCAGCGTCTTCGATAGATCTAATTGCTCCAACCTTTAGAAACTTGGGGAGCGAGTCCCACGGCATCGCTGTGCGTATGATATTGCTGTAGTTCAGGCTGTCTTCTCCGGCACTGCCACAGAACGCAAGAGATGCGTCGGTTAAGTTGCCGATTGTTAAGCTCGAAGCCTGATATTGCGAGAAATGTGCATGTAAAATGGCGTCATAACCAATAGAGTTTTGTCCCCACCCAAGAGAGAAATCAAGCCATGCGGCGGTTCCATTTTCAGAAATGTACGGAACGTCGTTAAACAGTTTGAGCAACGATTTCGCATATTCCTGCTGGCGAGACGATCGGGCATTTGGCATGAGCGTCTCTTCGAGTGCATCGATATTGACACAAAAAGAGATGGTCGCCGGAGGAAGCTCATTTTGAGCATTTAGTCTCAAAGGCACATCGGCTCTTGTTAACGGATTATCTTCTCGTCGAATATCGCCGCGCTCGCCAATCGCCTCAATAACTCTGATGAAATAATCAATGAGTGCCGACTTGCCGCAATTATTCTGCCCGGAAACAACCTGGACTTTATCAAAGGGGCCTATACGTGCGGACTCACCGCCAGTGAAAGAGCGGAAGCCCGCGCAACCAAACCCAACAAATGGATTCCTGGAGAAAGATCCGACTGACAATTGAGCCTCCTTAAAACGCAATGCTCACATTACTTGCAACGTTCAGGATATAGCACTTAAAGGCTTTGGATCTAAAACTGACGAAGTTGGATAAATTGAGCTGGATTTGAGAGATTCAAGGTCATCTTCACGTGCGGCATTCTGCACCTACTTAAAAACATGACGGTTTATAAGAAGAGCGACCTTAGTGATTGCCTATTGATGAAATTGGCGAGAATAATGAGGGCGGGGGTGTATCGATTAGCGCCGATACACCCCCGCCCTCGGGTAGGATGACCTTGCTGTAGGCTAAATCCGCCGCCTAACGCAAGCCTCCGCTCTCCCCTAGTCCCGCTTAAACAAATCGCGGGCATACACCTTGTCCGCCGCGTCCGCGAGCTCGTCGCTCCAGCGGTTGGCGACGATCACGTCGCAGCCGGCCTTGAAGTCCTCCAGGTCGCGCGTGACCTCGGAGCCGAAGAACTCCGGCGCGTCCAGCGTGGGCTCGTAGACCACCACGGGCACGCCCTTGGCCTTCACGCGCTTCATGGCGCCCTGAATGGAGCTCGCGCGGAAGTTGTCGAAGTTGGACTTCATCGTCAGGCGGTACACGCCCACGACCGACTTCTCCTTGCCGGCATAGACACGGCCCATTTAAAAGATGAGTCCCGTGCAGCGCGGAATATTGTTCATCGCATTACGGCGTTAAAGCTAGTACGGATCAAATCTACTTCAAGACTCAATCCTAAAGAATCCGCTGTATTTATGCGCAATTAGAAAATGAGCAAAGCCGCGCAAACAACTTAAGCAAAAGCATCCAAGTGAAAAACTAGGATTCATCGGTAGAAAACAGTTACAAAGATTTGATAATCTGCAAATAGATGACAGTCAAATCTAAGACTTAATCTTACTGAGCAAGCCTGAAACAAGTACCTTAAGATCTTTCACATACAAAAGCACAATTAATGTATAGAAGTGGAAGCTAAATTGCGCAACTTTTTGCGGTGAGGGTGTTGGCGTGGCGTCACATTGGTTTGCGCATTGGCTGTACATTAAAAAAGCCTCCGGTTTCCCGGAGGCTTTGCATTCACGGTGGTGGAGACGAGGGGAATCGAACCCCTGACCTCTTGACTGCCAGTCAAGCGCTCTCCCAGCTGAGCTACGCCCCCGTGACGAGGAAATACTATAGGGGAAGTTGACGTGGGGTGCAAGGACTTTTTTTAGTTCAGACTCTAAATGCCTATTGATATAGGTAAGCAATGGCGGTGCCGGTGTGGACTTGGATCGTGGCTGATGACCTGACTATGTTGCTAATGCCCGTGTCGGCTAACAGGCCCAGGGAGCTGTAATCTAGTTCCCATTCTAGACCGTGTTCGCTTACCTCGGTGTTGGGGGCTATGGCGATGATGGAGAACGTCTTGCCCTCGGCGCCTTCAATGTCCCAGGATTCGTCTGCGTGAAGGAAGCGGGCGATTACCTTGTCCTCAGCAATCCAGATAGGGGCGTCCTCGTATCCCGCGAGCAACCCCAATACGGACAGCGCCATATCCGGACGGCCACCGGTGGCGCAGGTCGCAACCACTTCGGCACCCGGCCACCGATGACGGACGGAATCGAGCGCCAGCGCCAGATCGGTATAGTCCTTGTAGGGGTCGTGACGCTCAACTTCAAAGTCGGTAGCGGCATCGACCAACGCGCGGCCCGCGTCGCTTACCGTGTCGGCATCCCCCACATACACGTCGCAGCCCAGTCCCGCGCCCAGCAGCGCGTCGAGTCCGCGGTCCACGGCGACAACGTGGTCACACTCCCCCGCCAGCCGACGCAACAGATCCGCGCTCGCCACCACGGGCGAGCCGCAGACCACTAATACCTTGCAAGCCACAGCCCTCGCCTATCCCTCAAACGAAAGCACGCGGGCCAGATCCAGGTCCTCATAGCTGTCGATAAAGATGTCGCAGTTGGCGCGCACGTCGTCGCGCTTCATGCGGCCGTGCGGGTCATAGATGC
The DNA here is from genome assembly GCA_934630385.1 of uncultured Collinsella sp. Classification (GTDB taxonomy): domain Bacteria; phylum Actinomycetota; class Coriobacteriia; order Coriobacteriales; family Coriobacteriaceae; genus Collinsella. Next base: position 21,185 of record CAKTWE010000013.1, on the reverse strand, counting down.
CCACGCGCTTAAAGCCTGCGATGCCCGAACTCTTAAGGCCAAAGACGGCGTCCTCAAACACCCAAGCGCGCTCAAACTTGTGCCCATGGCGCTCCTCCAGGCGGCGCAGCGCCAGCTCATACACATCGGGGAACTGCTTGGAGCGTCCTGCCTCCCCGGTGGTGGTCACAAACTCCATGTAGGCATCGAGCCCGGCGCCCGCAAGCGCAGACGTAACCAGCTCGGCAGGCGTGGACGTAGCAACAGACATGGCAATGCCCGCCGCCTTCGCCTGCTTCAAAAATGCAAGCAGGCCCTCGCGCGGCGGCACCTTGGAGTACCCATCAATTAAAATCTCGCCCAGCTCGCGATACAGCTCCTCGCCGTTCGCGCCAATGCCCCATGTATCGTGGTAGGCTTGGCACTCGTCCTCCAGTGACAGGTGCTCAAATTGGGCAAAGTCATCCACGGTCACGTCAACTCCGTGGCGGTGCAATAACTCGGGCTGGGCATAGGCCCAAACGGGGGTGCTATTTACCAGCGTGCCATCGCAATCGAAAATAAAAGCAACCTTGGGAGCGGCGGTATGGGACATAAACGAACCTTTCGATGTCAAATGGTAAACATCCTGCTAAAAGCGTTTTACCAAACGTCAGCCAAACAATTTTGAAACCCAAATTGGTAAAACTGTCAAGAGTTTTACCACGGCAATTCTGCCAGTGGTATAAACATGTCGCTTGCCGATTAAACGCCCCCGCAAATCCGCTTTCGTTCATAAAACTAACGTACAGGTGTTATCGTAGTTTTTGCCGAAAGTTCCACCGAGCACGCGAGGTGGAACGAATCACAGAAACTTCGCCGTCCCTTCGATTCGTGCAGCCTTGGACCTTTCGCATCTAGTCACCAAGGCAACACGCTGCCGCGTCATGATGGGATCAAACGTGAGCGATACAAAGCTAAAGCCAGCAACTAAAAAGCCCGCTACCCGTAAAGCCGCCCCGCACGCGCCGGAGCTCACCAAGGACGATGTCTACCTGTTTGGCATCGGCACGTGGGAGCGCAGCTGGGAAAAGATGGGCGCGCACCCCGACACGCAGAACCGTACACGCGGCTGGCGTTTTTGCGTTTGGGCGCCCGATGTTAAGAGCGTCCACGTTATCGGTGAATTCAACAATTGGGACGAGCAAGCCGACCCGCTGGTGCCCGTGCATACGAGCGCTATTTGGGAAGGCTTTATTCCTGGCGCCGAGCAGGGCCAGCTCTATAAGTATCTCATCGAGACCAACAAGGGCGAAAAGCTCTACAAGGCCGATCCGTATGCCTTTAAGGCCGAGTGCCCTCCGGGAACGGCCAGCGTGCTGTGGACCCTGGATGGCTACAAGTGGAACGACGCCGCGTGGCTCAAGCGCCGCGCCGGCCACAACCACATGTCGCAGCCGCTCAACATCTACGAGGTGCATATTGGCTCGTGGAAGCGCCACGGCGACGAGCCGCAGGGCGAGCCGGACGAGTACGGCAACTACCCCGGTCCCATGGACCCCTTCCCCGCGCAGCGCGGCGAGTTCTACACCTACGACGACTTGTCGGTGGAGCTCGTGGACTACGTGCGCGATATGGGCTACACACATATCGAGGTCATGCCGCTTATGGAGCACCCCTTCGATGGCTCCTGGGGCTACCAGACGACCGGCTACTTTGCCGCCACGTCGCGCTACGGCAACCCGCAGCAGCTCATGCACTTTATCGATGCGTGCCACGAGGCTGGCATCGGCGTGATCATGGACTGGGTGCCCGGCGGTTTTTGCGCTGACTCCCACGGCCTTGCCACCTTTAACGGCCATATGCTGTTTGAGCACGAGATTCACCCCAACTGGGGCACGCACAAATTTGACTTCGCCCGCGGCGAGGTCCGCTCCTTCCTGGTCTCCAACGTGCTGTATTGGCTCGAGAACTTCCACGTAGACGGCATTCGCATGGACGGCGTGTCCAGCATGCTGTACCTCAACTTTGGCATTGACGATCCCGGCCAAAAGAAGTTCAACAAGTACGGTACCGAGGAGGACCTGGACGCCAGCGCGTTTATCCGCCAGGTCAACTGCGCCGTGGAGGCCCACTTCCCTGACGTGATGATGATGGCCGAGGAGTCCACCGCGTGGCCGCTCGTGACCTATCCGCCGCAGGACGGCGGCCTGGGCTTCCACTACAAGTGGGACATGGGCTGGATGAACGACACCCTGCACTACATGCAGACCGATTTTCCGTGGCGCCCCGGCAACCACGGCCTGCTCACGTTCTCCATCATGTACGCCTTTACCGAGAACTTTATTTGCCCGCTGAGCCACGACGAGGTCGTGCACGGCAAGTGCTCGCTGATCGGCCGCATGCCGGGCGACTGGTGGCGCCAGTTTGCCGGCCTGCGCACGCTGGCTTTCTACCAGATGACGCACCCCGGTGCCAAGCTCAACTTTATGGGCAACGAGATCGGCCAGTTTATTGAGTGGCGCTACTACGAGTCCATCCAGTGGTTCCTGACCGAGGAGTACGAGACCCACCGTCATCATCAGGCGTTTATCAAGGCGCTCAACCACCTGTATACCGCCGAGCCCGCCCTGTACGAGCGCGGCTACACCGACGACGGCTTTACCTGGATCGACGCGGACAACTCCAAGCAGTCCATCGTGAGCTTTGTGCGCCAGGGCGAGGACGTCGATGACGACCTGGTGATTCTGATCAACTTTGACCCGGCGAGCTACGAGAGCTTCCGCGTGGGCGTGCCGCGCGAGGGTGACTGGGAGGTCATCTTCGATTCCGACCGTCCCGAGTTTGGCGGCAGCGGATACGCCGGTGAGGAGCCCTACACCTGCTCGAGCGAGCCCTATCCCTGGAACGGGCAGATGGACTCCATCGAGATGAAGGTGCCCGGCCTGGCAGGCGTGGTGCTTAAGCGCTGCGGCCCCAGCAGCTATAAGCCGCCCGTGGTCGAGAAGCCCAAGAAGGCGACGCGCAAGCGCGCGTCCTCGGTGAAGCCCAAGACCGCAGCTGCTAAGAAGGCTCCGGCCAAGGCGAAGGCTACAAAGGCTTCGACCAAGTCCACCACGACCAAGAAGGCAGCCACCAAAAAGGCTGCTCCCAAGGCAAAGGCAGCTGCTGTTAAGGCTCCTGCCAAGAAAGCGTAACAAAGGCGTTACAGCTGTAATTACCCGCCCCGACGGGGCGTAGGATACAAGTCATAACCGTTCCGGGAGAAACATCCCCGGGGGAAAGGAACGTATGAATAAGATCTTCGACAACAAGCAGGAGTTTACCGAGCTCTATCGCGATGCCGTCATGAGCATCAGCGGCAAGAGTGTCGAGGCCGCCAGCGACCTCGATCGCTTTAACGCCCTGGCCAAGCTCGTGGCCGAGAAGGCCCGCACCGTTGCCACCAAGAGTGACGCCCGCGTCACCGCCGAGGGCAAGAAGCGCGTGTACTACTTCTCGATCGAGTTTTTGATCGGTCGCCTGCTCGACAACTACCTGCTCAACTTTGGCGTGCGCGAAATGGTCGCCGAAGCGCTCGACGACATGGGCTTTGATCTGTCCGTCATCGAGAACCAGGAGCCCGATCCGGCACTGGGCAACGGTGGCCTGGGCCGTCTGGCCGCGTGCTTCCTGGATTCAATGGCAGCCGAGGGCATTGCCGGCTACGGCAACGGCATGCGCTACCGCTACGGCCTGTTTAAGCAGGAGATCGTCAACGGCAGCCAGGTCGAGGCCACCGACGAGTGGCTCACCCACGGCTATCCTTGGGAGGTCCGCCGTCAGGACAAGGCCGTGACCATTAAGTTTGGTGGTCACGTCGAGGGCTTTGAGGAGAACGGCCGCACGTTCTACCGCACGGTGGACACGCAGGATATCCTGGCCGTCCCTTATGACATCCCCGTCGTGGGCTATGCCGGTGAGACCGTCAACAAGCTGCGCGTCTGGGCCGCCGAGCCGGTCGAGGAGCACTTTGACCTGGAGGCCTTCAACCGCGGCGACTATGCCCTGGCCGATGCCGAGCGTGCCGAGGCCGAGGCTATCAGCGCCATCCTCTACCCCAACGACGCCGGCGAGCACGGCCGTCTGCTGCGCCTGAAGCAGGAGTACCTGTTTGTCTCGGCCGGCATCTACAGCCTGCTCGACACCTTTGAGAAGGAGCACGGCGCGAACTGGGAGCTGCTGCCGCAGTTTGTGGCCATCCACACCAACGACACGCACCCCGCCATGTGCGGCCCCGAGCTCATGCGCATCCTCATCGACGAGAAGAAGCTCGAGTGGGACGACGCCTGGAACATCGTGACGCAGGTCGTGAGCTACACCAACCACACCATCCTGCCCGAGGCTCTGGAGAAGTGGCCCATCGGCACGTTCTCCAAGCTCCTCCCCCGCGTGTACCAGATCATCGACGAGATCAGCCGTCGTTGGCACGAATCGTTCGACACCACGCAGGAGGGCTGGCAGGAGCGTCTGCGCCAGACCGCCATTCTATGGGACGGCGAGATTCGCATGGCCAACCTGTCTGTGATCTGCAGCCACAGCGTCAACGGCGTGGCAAAGATCCACTCCGACATCATCAAAAACATCGTGCTCAAGGACTTCTATGCCCTGACGCCCGAGAAGTTTAACAACAAGACCAACGGCATCTCGCACCGTCGCTTCTTTGCCGAGGCCAACCCCACCTATGCCAAGCTCGTGACCGAGGCTATTGGTGACGGCTGGCTCAAGGACGCCTTTGAGCTGGAGAAACTCAAGGAGTTTAAGGACGACACCGAGTTCCTGAAGGCCGTGGGTGCCTCCAAGCGCGCCAACAAGGAGCGTCTGGCCGCCTACGTTAAGGCCGAGACCGGTCTGGTTATCGACCCCAACACCGTCTTCGACGTTCAGGTAAAGCGCTTCCATGCCTACAAGCGCCAGCTCATGAACATCATGAAGGTGATGGACATCTACAACCGTCGCATCGCCGATCCCAACTTCCACGTGACGCCGACGACCTTCATCTTTAGCGGCAAGGCTGCCTCGAGCTACACCTTTGCCAAGGAGACCATCCGCCTCATTAACTCCGTGGCCGACGTCATCAACAACGACGCCCGCGTGAACGAGGTCATGAAGGTCTGCTTTATCCCCAACTTCCGCGTGAGCAACGCCCAGCTCATCTACCCCGCCGCCGAGATCTCGGAGCAGATCTCCACGGCCGGCAAGGAAGCCTCGGGCACGTCCAACATGAAGCTCATGATGAACGGCGCCATTACGCTGGGCACCCTCGACGGCGCCAACATCGAGATCGCCGACCTAGCCGGTCGCGAGAACGAGGCCATCTTTGGCCTGACTGCCCCCGAGGTCGAGCAGCTCTGGGCATCGAACAACTACTTTGCGTGGGATACCCTCAACGGCGACCGCGAGCGTCTGGGCCGCGTGATGGACGAGCTCAAGGACAACACCTTTGCGGGTCTTTCGGGCAACTTCGAGAGCATCTACAACGAGCTCATGAACAACAACGACCCCGACCTGGTTATGGCCGACTTCCGCAGCTACGTGGATGCATGGGAAAAGCTCACCGGCAGCTATGGCGACCAGGAGACTTGGAACCGCAAGGCCCTGCTCAACACCGCTTCGAGCGGCTGGTTCTCGAGCGACCGCACCATTCGCGAGTACCGCGACGAGATCTGGCACGCGTAAAGGCGCGCAAGTTCCCTTTGCCAGCACGGCATTACTCGACGGGCGCGAACGAGCGCCGCGCCCGTCGCTAATGGGTTTAGGAACATCGATGACAGAAGGAGAAATCGATGAGTAAGAAAGAATGCATCGCGATGCTCCTCGCAGGAGGACAGGGCAGCCGATTGGGGGCACTCACCCAAAAGATCGCTAAGCCGGCGGTTAGCTTTGGTGGCAAGTTCCGCATTATCGACTTTTCGCTCTCCAACTGCTCTAACTCGGGCATCGACACGGTGGGCGTTCTGACGCAGTATCGCCCCTACCTGCTGCATGCCTATGTGGGCTCCGGCGAGGCGTGGGATCTGGACAGCCGCGACGGCGGTGTGTCGATCCTGCCGCCGTACGAGACGCAGACCGGTGGCGCCTGGTATGCGGGCACGGCCGACGCCATTACGCAGAACCTCGACTATATCAAGGCCAACGACCCCAAATACGTCCTGATTCTTTCGGGCGATCACCTGTATCGCATGGACTACCGCAAGATGCTCAAGACGCACATTGAGAACAACGCCGACCTCACGGTGAGCGTTATGCCCGTGCCGTGGGAGGAGGCCAGCCGCTTTGGCATCCTGACGACCGACCCCGAGGACGGCCGCATCACCAAGTTCACCGAGAAGCCCGACAAGCCCGATTCGAACCTCGCATCCATGGGCATCTACATCTTCTCGGCCGACGTACTGATTGAGGCACTCGAGGAGGATGCTCTGGACCAGCGCTCGAGCCACGACTTTGGCAAGGACATCATCCCCAAGCTACTCGGCGAGGGTAAGCGCCTGTACAGCTACGAGTTCCACGGCTTCTGGAAGGACGTCGGCACCATCGCCAGCTTCCACGAGACCTCGATGGACCTGCTGGGCAACAACCCCGAGTTCGATCTGTTTGACAAGCACTTCCCCATCATGTCCAACATCACCACGCGTCCGCCGCACTATATTGGCCCGGACGGCCGCCTGGACGACTGCCTGGTCTCCAACGGCTGCAAGATCTACGGCACCGCTCGCCACTCGATCCTTTCGACCGATGTCATCATCGAGGAGCGCGCCGTGGTCGAGGACTCCGTGCTGCTGCCGGGTGCGCACGTTAAGAGCGGCGCGCACATCTGCCGCGCTATTTTGGGCGAGAACTCCACGGTCGAAGAGGGCGTGAAGCTCGGCTCTGTCGATACCACCAAGGATACGGCCGTCGTTGGAAATGACGTCGTTATCGGGAAGGGGGAATGATCCGATGATCAATCGCAAGGCCATCGGTTATATCACCGCTAACTACTCTTCGACCTACGGAAGTGTGCTGCTCAAGGACCGCCCCATCGCGTCCGTTCCGTTTTTGGGCCGCTACCGCCTGATCGACTTCCCGCTGTCCAACATGATGAATGCCGGCATTAAGACCGTCGGCGTCGTCATGCCGGGCAACTACCGCTCGCTGATCGACCACGTGGGCTCAGGCAAGGACTGGGGCCTGGACCGCAAGAAGGGCGGCCTGTTCATGGTGCCCGGCAATGCGTATGGCACCACCAAGGGCGGCATGCGCTTCCTGCTGCGCGACATCATCTCCAACAAGACGCTGTTCCAGCGCTCGGACAAGCCCTATGTTGTGATGATGGGCACCAACATCATCTTTAACATGGACCTCAACACCATCATCGAGGCGCACGAGAACTCCGGTGCCCAGATGACCGTGGTGTACTGCAAGGCCACGCGCAACGTCGATGACGAGACCAAGCTGCAGATCAACGAGAACGGACGCCTGACGGGCGTGAGCGCCGGCGTCGTGTACGGCGACAACGCCTCTATGGACTGCTGCATCGTCAACCGCGAGACGCTGCTCGAGATCATCGATCACTACCAGGCCGCCGACTATCTGGACCTGCTCGAAGCACTCCAGGGCGACTTTGGCAACATCGACGTGTGCAGCTACGAGTACAAGGGTGAGGTCGTGGGCGTGTTTAGCGAGAAGTCGCTGTATCGCCGCAGCATGGACCTGCTCGACCAGACCGTGGCCGACCAGCTCTTTGACCCCGAGCGCCCGATCCTGACCAAGGCCCACGACGTGCCGCCTTCGCGCTATGCGACCGGCAGCCACGCGTGCAACTCGATCATCTCGGCCGGCTGCATCATCAAGGGCACCGTACGCAACTCGATCCTGTCGCGCGGCGTTGTGGTTGAGGAAGGCGCTTCGGTGACCAACTCGATCATCAACCAGAGCTGCATCATCAAGAGCGGCGCACGCGTCGAGAACGCCATTCTGGACAAGAACAACGTGGTCCCCACCAACACCGAGCTTCGCGGCACGCCCGAGAACATCCTGGTGCTGGGCAAGGCTCCGTTAACTTCCGACACCACCATCGTACGTTAACGTTGGCACCGCAACATCGCTCGTAACATGTAGAATAGCCGCCCGGTTAGCGCCAGGCGGCTATTCTCGAATTGCAACATGGGAGACAATATGGCAGATTCCAGCAAAAAGATGCAGATCGTGTTTGCCTCGGCCGAGTGCGCACCGTTTGTTAAGACCGGTGGCCTGGGCGACGTGGCGGGCTCGCTGCCTGCGGCGCTTGTGCGCGCCGGCGCCGAGGTTATCGTGATGGTGCCCAAGTACGCCACCATCAAGGACGAGTACAAGGCGCAGATGGAGCACTTCTCCGACTTTTACGTGAGCCTGGGTTGGCGCAACGAGTACTGCGGACTCGAGAAGCTCGAGCGCGACGGCGTCACCTATATGTTCATCGACAACGAGCGCTACTTTGCGCGCGACTATCCGTACGGCTTCTTTGATGACGGTGAGCGCTTTGCGTTTTTCTCCAAGGCCATCACCGAGAGCCTGCAGCACCTGCCGGCCGGTTTTGAGTGCGACATCCTGCACTGCAACGACTGGCAGACGGCACTGGCGCCCGTGTTCTTGCGCGAGTTCTACCAGGGCCTACCGCTGTACGACCGCGTCAAGACCGTGTTCTCGATCCACAACGTGGCGTTCCAGGGCCAGTTTAGCGACACCGTGATGGAGGACATCCTGGGCGTAGCGCATATTCCGGCGGCCGCCTCGCAGCTGCGTTGCGACGCCTGCAGCGTCAACTATATGCTGAGCGCGCTGCGCTATGCCGATGCCATCACCACGGTGAGCCCCACCTATGCCAACGAGATCCAGACGCCCGAGTTTGGCGAGGGCCTGGACGGTGTGCTGCGCGAGCGCTCCTATGCGCTGCAGGGCATTTTGAACGGCATTGACGTGGCGGGCTTTGACCCAGCGACCGACAAGCGCATTGCCGCCAACTACACGGTTGATGACCGTTCCGGCAAGGCCGTGTGTAAGGCCAAGCTGCAGGAAGAGCTGGGACTCGAGGTTCGCGACGACCGTCCGCTCATGGTGATGGTCACGCGCCTGACGCGCCAGAAGGGCATGGACCTAGTCATGTACGCGCTCGACCGCATTCTGTCCGGCGGCGTTCAGGTGGCCGTGCTGGGCACCGGCGACCGCGACTACGAGGACGGCCTGCGCTACTTCCAGGACAAGTACCCCGGCACCATGGCCGCGCGCATCGAGTTCGATCCGGCGCTGTCGCAGCGCATGTATGCCGCCGCCGATATGTTCCTGATGCCTTCGAAGTTTGAGCCCTGCGGCCTGTCGCAGATCATTGCCATGCGCTACGGCACCCTGCCCATCGTGCGCGAGACCGGTGGCCTGAAGGACACCGTGCAGCCGTACAACGAGTTTACCGGCGAGGGCACGGGCTTCTCGTTTAGCAACTTTAACGGCGACGAGATGGGCGACGCGGTGTTCCGCGCGGCACGCCTGTTCTGGGATAACCGCGAGGCGTGGAACCAGCTGGTCACGCAGGCCATGAGCCAGGACTTTAGCTGGACGCGCTCGGCCGACAAGTATCTGGACCTGTACTTCTTTATGCACCCGGAGATCGAGCGCCCGGTGGCTGTTGTCGACGAGCCTGTGGTTGTGGCTGAGAAAGTTGAGGCCGAGCGCGAGGTTGTGGCCGAGCCCGAGCCCAAGGCCGAGCCGGTTGTTGAGGAGCCCGCTGCTGCTGAGGAGCCCAAGGCTGAGAAGAAGCCGGCTGCGAAGCCTACGGCAAAGAAGACCGCGACTCGTAAGACGACGGCTAAGAAGACCACGACCACGAAGGCCGCTGCGAGCAAGGCTGCGACTGCGAGCAAGGCTACCGCTGCCAAGGCAACGACCACGCGCAAGCGTACGACCGCCGCGGCCAAGAAGGCCGCCGAGGCCGAGGCTGCTCCCGAGGTAAAGGCTGAGGCTGCCGCCGAGGCAAAGCCTGCGGCAAAGGTTCCGGCCAAGACCGCTACCAAGAAGACGACCGCGTCCAAGACCACGACCGCCAAGAAGACCACGGCTACGAAGTCGACGACCGAGAAGGCCGCCACGACCAAGGCAGCCGCTAAGCCGGCCGCCAAAGTCGAGGAGACGCCCGCTGCGCCTAAGGCTGAGGAAGCTGTCGAGGCTAAGCCGGCCGCCAAGACCACCACGCGCAAGCGCGCTACGACGACGGTCAAAAAGGCCACGGCCAAGACCGCTGCTCCCAAGGCAGAGGCTAAGGTCGGGGGAAAGCCCGCAGTAAAGGCCGAGCCGGCACCGAAGGCCGCCGAGGTCAAGACCGCTCCGAAGGCTACGGCAAAGGCCGAGCTCGCCAAGGAAGCCCCGGTCTCCCCCGCCGCTCCGGCCGAGGAAAAGGCTCCTACCAAGAAGACCTCCGTCCGCAAGGCAACGGCCGCCCGCAAGCGCCACTAATCCGGACGATTAAAACTTAATCCTCAACGCAAAAGAGGGCGCCCCAACCAGGCGCCCTCTTCTTGGTTGAACTTCGTATTAAAAAATGGGCCGGTTTACTACGACAAAATGGCTCTGGCCGACCACAACGAGCAATCTACAAAATTGGCAACGCTTCTACCTGCGGTTTTAATATCACCAAATTGACTGTGGTTGAGATCATTCAATTCATCGTAGTAAACCGAAGTACTTTCGTTTGGCTACAAATAGTATCGGTATAGGCGTTTTTGAATATCGCGATAATTTGGATGGTAAAACGATTTTCTAGGACAACCGTTCGCCGATGATGAGCGGCTGTAGTTTATACAACTAAAGTGTAACGGATATACTTATCTATTGCGCGTTAAGCCCATGGCCCGCTGGCCATGACTGTATAGAACTGGACCGTACTATGAGATTGATTCACAACAGCCGCCTACCGCAGTTTCGCACTCCGTTTGGCGCTGTGACCACCGGAACTTCCGTTGCACTCTCGGTGATTTTGGAGGATGCCGATCCCAACCAGGCAACACTCACCCTGCGCACCTGGGTCGATGAAGTCGGCGAGACCCTAATTCCAATGGAGCACGAAGGTGATGGCATTTTTACCGGCGAGCTCAAATGCACTGAACCTTGTCTGGTGTGGTACAGCTTTATCTGCAATATCGAGGGCCAGCCCGAGGTTCGCCTGGGCGCGCCGCAAGGCCGCACCGGCGGCGAGGGCGTAACCTACGACTACGCCGAGGTGCCGTCCTTCCAGATTACCGTCTACAAGCACCGCGAGAACCGTCCCACCTGGTACGAGCGCGGCATGGTGTACCAGATCTTCCCCGACCGCTACGCTCGTGACGAGCACTGGCGCGAGCGCACAATGGCCCAGCTCGAAAAACCGCGCAAGGGCATTCAGCGCCGGATGGTCGAGGACTGGAACGAGCCGCCCGTATACGAGCGCGCCGAGGACGGCTCCATCAAGACCTGGGACTTCTACGGCGGCTCGCTCAAGGGTATCCAAAATGACCTGCCCCGCATCGCGGAGCTGGGCTTTACGGCCATCTACCTCAACCCCATCTTTGAAGCCGCGAGCAATCACCGCTACGACACGGCCGACTACACCAAGATCGACCCGATCCTGGGCACTGAGCAGGACTTTACCGAGCTGTGCCAGGCAGCCGAGAAGCTGGGCATCTCCATCATCCTGGACGGCGTCTTTAACCACACGGGTGACGACTCGATCTATTTCAACCGCTACGGCAATTACCCCGGCGTGGGCGCCTGGCAGAGCGAGGATTCGCCGTGGCGCGATGCGTTTTATTTCCACGAGGACGGCTCGTACGACTGCTGGTGGGGCGTGGGCAACATGCCCGCCATCAATGAGAGCTCCGAGCTGGTACGCGAGCGGCTCCTGGGCAAGGACGGCGTGATCCGTAAATGGCTGCGTGCCGGCGCTCATGGCTGGCGCCTGGACGTCGCTGACGAGCTTTCCGACGACTTCCTGGCCGAGATCAAGAAAGCCGTACTTGCCGAAAAGCCTGATGCACTGTTGCTCGGCGAAGTCTGGGAAGACGCCTCCAACAAGATTAGCTACGGCCATCTGCGCCGCTACCTGCAGGGCTCCGAGCTGGACTCTGCTATGGATTACCCCTTCCGCGACATGGTCATCGGGTTTTTGATGGGCTACAAGAACGCCTACCAGGCAGCCGAGGATATCGAAACCCTGCGCGAGAACTACCCGAGCGAGGCATTGTCCTGCGCGCTCAACCTGTTGTCGAGCCACGACCGCCCGCGCATCATCTCGGTGCTCGGTGGCGGCCCCGACGAGTCACAGCTGCCCGAGTGCGAGCGCAGCAAATGGCGCCTGGACGAGAACTCGATGGGCCTGGCCAAGAGCCGTTTTTGGCTCGCCACGCTCATGCAGATGACCTTCCCCGGCGTGCCTTCGATCTACTACGGCGACGAGTACGGCCTGGAGGGCCTTACCGATCCGGGCAACCGCCGCACCTTGCCCTTGAAGGAAGACCTGCACGACTTCGATACGCTAGCTATTGTCAAGAACGCCTCCGCCGTACGCCGCGCACTGCCATTTATGATCGACGGCGAGATCAAGGCCTTCGCGCTCAACGACGAGGTGCTGGCCTACAACCGCACGGGCAAGAATGGCGAGTCCGCGACGGTTATCATCAACCGCAGCCTGCGCAATTCGCACCGTGTGACGATTCCGGCGCTCGGCGAATGCGCGAGTGACGTGATCAGCGGTCACGAGTGCGAGATCCACAACGGTACGGTCACGCTCGATCTGTATCCGCTGGGCTCGTCGATTATCTACCACCATGCCGAGCAGCGCCTGCAGGAGCCGCTCGATCACGGCGCGGGCGTCGTGTGTCACATCACCTCGGTGCCCACCGACGATGGCAAGCCCGGCACGATTGGCGTGCCCACGCGTCGCTTTATCGACCATCTGGCCGCTATGGGCATGCGCTACTGGCAGGTTCTGCCCGTCAACCCGACGGACTTCTTCCGCTCCCCCTACGCTGGGCCTTCGGCCTTTGCGGGCAATATTGACCTGCTGCCCGAGAGCCAAGAAGAGCTGGCGGCCGACTTTGAGACTTGGAAGGCCCGTGGCGGCGAGGATGCAGACCCGCTCTACACGGCGTTTAAACATCGCAACGCCGATTGGCTCGAGAAGTACTGCGTCTACATGGCCGTCAAGAAGTACTTTGAAGGCGAATCACGTCACGACTGGCCGGCCGATGTCGCGCGCTACAACGAGCATCTGATTGACGACAAGCGTTTCCACGACGAGGCAGAGCTGCAGGCGTACATGCAGTACCGCTTTGACCTGGCCTGGTGCGAGCTCATGAACTATGCGCACAGGAAGGGCATCGAGGTCATCGGCGATATCCCGATGTATGTCTCGGACGATTCGGCCGACGCGTGGAGCGAGCCCGAAAACTTCTGGCTGTCCGATACCGGCAAGGCAATCGAGATCTCCGGCGCGCCGCCCGACAATTTTGCGCCCGAGGGCCAAGTGTGGGGCAACCCGACGTTCCGCTGGGATCATATGAAGGAGAACGGCTACCGCTGGTGGATGGATCGCCTGCGTCGTGCGTTTTCGCTCTACGACCGCGTGCGCCTGGATCACTTCCTGGGCTTCCACAGCTACTTTAGCATCCCCGCCGGCAAGGCCTGTGCCGATGGCCGTTGGCTGGCGGGTCCGGGCAAGGATCTGTTCCAGACTGCCTATGACGAGCTGGGGCCGCTCAACTTTATCGCCGAGGACCTGGGCTACCTGACGCCTGGTGTTCGCGCCATGGCTTCGACCTGCGGCTTCCCCGGCATGGACGTGCTGGAGTTTAGCGACTACGACGTTCGCAACGGCGTGCATCCCACGCCGGGCAAGATTCTGTACACCTCGACGCACGACACGTCGACGCTCGCCGGTTGGTGCACGCGCTCCTTTGCGGGCGGCGACGAGCCGAGCGGTGTTGAGGTGGCGGCCAAGCTGATGGGCGACGCGCTGTCAAGCGACGCTCCCCTGGTGATGATGCCGCTGCAGGATGTCCTGGGGCTTGGCGACGACGCGCGCATGAACGTACCGGGCGTGGCCACGGGCAACTGGACCTGGCAGGCCGATGAGGCCGACGTTGCGGCCGCCGAGGGCAAAACTGCACAGCTCCTGCGCAACACCCATAGATTCTGGGGCGAAGCGTGATAAAACCCCCGATATAGGGTACAGTTACAGCTGTTTGAATTTATGCGGGCAGAGCGATCTGCCCGCTTTGTGCTGAAAAGGAAGTATTATGGCGCGCTACGATTACAAGTGCTCGAGCTGCGGCAACGTGTTTGAGGTTGAGCATCCCATGTCCGAGACTCCCGAGGTCGTGTGCCCGAGCTGCGGCGCTCCGGCATCCAAGACGTTCTCGGCCAGCGGCATCAAGTTTGAGGGCAGCGGCTTCTACAACACCGACCAGCGCAGCGGTGGTTCCAGCACCAGCGCCACCAACGGCTGCTGCGCCAACTGCCCACACAACCACTAGCGACAAACGGTCCCGCTACCCAGATTTCCCTATGAGTTGCGGTGAAATAGTTCCTGAATCAGCCCATTCAACGGCCAAACAGGAACTATTTCACCGCAACTTTTCTTTAGATCGGATTTCGAGCTAATGCTAAGTTAGTAACATTTCAAAACTCTGCCGGATTACGGGGCTGAATTGACAGACTCTATCCATTCCGCTTATTTGCAAATTACAAAAAGCCATCTACCTGCGGTTTTATTTAGGTCATTTTTGCTATGGTCGGGCATCACCAATCTAGCCCCGTAATCCGCCCTGCTTTTGATAACAGCAAGTATGAGACGGGGCTTTTATTACCACTCTTTACCGCCATTGCGATCTCCACTCGCACGACCTTCTGAGTTGCGGTGAAATAAGGACTGTTTGGCTGGTAGAAGCCGCTATTCAATCCCTAATTCACCGCAACATAGTAGTTACTGGCGGACCAGGCGGGCGCAGAAGTGGCCGTCGTAGGAGTCGGCGTTTACCGGCACGCTTTGGAAGAGGCCTCGAGCGTTTTGGCGCAGCGTGACGAGGCTCTTGGCGTGGTCGTACTCGGGGAGCTGCAGAATCTGGGCTTCGGAGAGCGGTGCCACGGTAAAGCCGGCACCTTCGGGAGAAGCCAGGAAGGCGTCCACGACCCGCGTGTTCTCTTCATCAAAAACCGAGCAGGTGGCATAGATAAGCTCACCGCCGGCAGCCACGCGCGCGGCTGCTTCCTTGAGCATCGTCAGCTGCAGGCGGGGCAGCTCAACCGTCACATCCTTTTCGGTCAGGCGCCACGGGATCTCGGGATGACGACGCATGGTTCCAGTGCCAGAGCACGGCGCATCGATAAAGACTGTGTCGAACTTAACCGGCTCGCCAAGCATGGCATCAAACGATGTGAGCACCTCATCAAGTTCACAAGCATCGCCCGAAACCGTACGAACACCCGTGATACCCGCCTTATGCAGGCGAGCGAGATTCAGGTCGCACTTGCGATCATGTAGATCGAGCGCCGTATGCTGACGCTCATAGCCCGCACGCTTGGCCTGGCACATCATCACATAGGTCTTGGTGCCACGACCGGCACCAATCTCAAGGCAGCTTCCAGGGCGCGTGGCAACTGTGGCGATAAGCTGCGCGTTGAGATCAGATGCTACCGCGGCAGCACGCTCAAACACACCCGAAGCAACGGTAACCTGGGCATCAACCGGGGCATGGCAGCCCGGGAACACAGGCGCCACAAGCTGCGAAAGGTACGGATCGGGTTTGGTCGCAAAGGCATTCTCGTGCAAAGCGAGCGGCGCGGGGGCCAGATTGCCGGCAAAGTTAAGCGCACCCTCCGGCGTGTCAAACGACGCCATAATACGAGCGCAAAGCCAAAGCGGCAAACCCATCAGGCGCGACAGACGCACCAGACGGCGCTCGGACTCATCCGCATCCGCCGCAGTGGCAAAATCCTCGACGTTGTCTGCAACCTTATGCAGCACGGCGTTCGCCAGGCCGGCGGCAGACTTAGCGCCGCTGCGCACGAGCTCAACGCCCTGACTCACCGCAACGCGACCCGGCGTATGCAGATAGAGCATCTCAAAGGCCGAGATACGAAGTGCCATGCGCACACGAGGCGCGACCTTTTTGGGCTTATCGAGAAACTGGTCGAGCAGTTCATCCAAAATGCCCTGGGTGGCTGCAACGCCAAGTGCCAAACGAGCGGCAAAAGCAGAATCGCGCTGGTCAATGGCCTTGGCCGAAGCACGGGACGAGAGCACGTCGCGCGCGTACATACCGCGACGATCTGCCTCCATCAACACATCGAGCGCAAGCTTGCGCGCGGGAGACAACTTGCTCATGACAGTACACCCCACGTAAGATCGGCACCCTGCAGGCCGGCAGCCCAGGCAGAAGCGGCCATGGCACGCTTGCCATCGGGCTTAACCTCGAGCAGTTCGACCACACCATCGGAAAGCCCAAGGTAGACGCGCTTGGCCTGAACGGCGACGAACCCCTCGCCAAGGGACACATCTGCCGGCGCTGCATCGAGCACGCGCACGGTCTTGCCGGCAATCACGCAGCGAGCAGGAGCAGTGTCGGACGAGGCAAGCACATGACGCACGCAATCAAGTGCCGCCATCTGCGGATCCAGGCGCATCTCCTGCTTGGAAATCTTGGCAGCATGAGTGACAAGCGACTCATCCTGTTCAGTCCACACGGCGGTACCATCGGCAAAAGAAGGAAGCGTATCGGCAAGCAGTTTGCCGCCAAGCTCACCAAGCTCCATGGTCAGCGCCTCAGCATGTTTACCGGCAACCGTAGTGGAAGCCTGGGCACAATAAGCGCCCGTATCCACGCCATGCCCAATGCGCATAATGGAAACGCCAGCAATCTCGTCACCAGCAAGAATGGCACGCTGAATAGGAGCAGCCCCGCGCCAACGAGGCAGCAAGGAAGCATGAACATTCACAATACCGAGCGGCGCCATATGCAGCACCTCATCAGGCAAAATGCAGCCATAGGCAGCCACACAGAAAATATCGGCATCGGCAGCCTTAAGCGACTCAACAACCTCCGGCGTCATACGATTAGTCTCAACAACAGGCAGACCAAGCTCGAGCGCCTTAGCCTTAACAGGAGACGGCTCCAACTTTTTACCACGCCCACGAACTGCATCGGGACGAGTAATAACAAGCACAATCTCGTTCCCAGCCTCAACAAGCGAAGTCAGCGAAGGCACAGCAAAATCAGGCGTGCCCATAAACACAATACGCATAAAAGTTAGTCTCCTCTCAATAACGAGCCGAGACGGCTACAAATAACAGCGGAAAGCCAAGTACCCAGCCCATCCGCAATAACAATTCAACAAGAACAAATATACCCAAAACCAAAGAAAGAGCCGCAATAAAAGCAGCTCTTTCAGCAAAGCACCTATCAGCGAAGACGCCCCTCCCTGGCCCGACGGCACCCGGGCGAACCGAGCCAGAACAACGCAGTCCCCGGTGCTGAGCGCCCACATATCGTCCCGCGCGCAGTTTCGCAGCAAAGCGAGAATGTTTGAGCACGGGATGATATGTGGGCGCTCAGCACCGGGGACGGTGGGACCTACTCCGTCTCGCCCGGTCGAGCGCCGCGGGCCAGGGCGTCCTGGTACTCCTTGACGGCCTTGAGCCTCTGCATAGGCTTCAGTCGCTCGAACATAGTGTTGCCGTGCAGGTGATCGATCTCGTGCTGCAGACACACGCAGAACAGATCGCCCGTGGCCTCATAGCGAATCAGGTTGGCATCCAGGTCGTACGCCTCGACGACGACATGGTCGGGACGCTCGATCTCACAGCTAATACCGGGGATGGACAGGCAGCCCTCGCTAAACGGAACGAGATGGTCGCTTTGCTCGACAATCACGGGATTGATGAGCACGTACGGATCGTAGTCGTTCTTGTCGCTGTAGTCGCAGTCGATGGTGACGAGCTGAATGAGCTCGCCGATCTGCGGAGCAGCCAGACCGCAACCGCCGTTCTCGAACATCATCTTCTTCATCTTCTCGGCAAGCGCCTCGATCGCAGGGGTGATTTCCTCGATAACGGCACACTCCTGACGCAGGCGAGGGTCAGGGGACAGTACGATTCCGTTGGCTTCCATGGCCATCCTTTCGGTTTGTTACATCAAATCATAGGCGTCGACGTCAACGCTCACGCTCACGCCGCGCACGGAGCCCGCCTCTTTGAGGCAGGCGTCGATATCATCAGAGACATGGTACCCTACCGGCGACTTCACAAGCAGATGGAAGCGGTAACGGTCCTTGGCTCTCTCGATTACACACGAAGCCGGGCCCAGCACCTGCGGGACGGCGCTCCCCGCCCGCAAAAAGTCGGGCGCGGCGGCGTGCCAGCGGCGCTTGAGGAGCTTTGCGATGCGCCCGATATAATCCTGCGCATCGTCGCGGCTTGCAGACCACACCAAAATGTTGACCAGGCGCACGAAGGGCGGATACAGCGCGTCGCGGCGCTGGTCCAGGTCGTAGTCGGTAAAGATCGAGCGATCGTGCTCGGCGACGGCGCGGATGACCGGGTCCTCGGGCAGATAGGTCTGGATGATGACCTCGCCGGGACGATCGCCGCGACCGGCACGGCCCGCCACCTGCTCGAGCAGGTCGTAGGCGCGCTCCCTCGCGCGAAAATCGGGAAGCTTGAGGGCAAAGTCGGCATTGACCACGCCCACAAGCGTGACCTCGGGAAAGTCGAGACCCTTGGCAATCATCTGGGTGCCCAGCAGCACCGCGCAATCGGCGGCATCGAACTGCTCGAGCAGTTTTTTGTGCGCGTCCTTGCCACGCGTGGAATCGGCGTCCATGCGTATGATGGCGACGTCCTCGGGCAGCATCTGATGCAGCGCGTCCTCAATCTGTTGCGTACCCAGGCCCATTTTTGCCAGGTAGCGGCTGCCGCACTTGGGGCAGCGACTCGTGGGCGCGGGATACGGCTGCACGCGCCAAGTCGAACCGCAGGTGTGACACTGCAGCGTGTGCGTGCGCTCGTGATACGTAAGCGCGGTGGAGCAGTGGTTACAAGTTGGGACACAGCCGCACTCGCGGCACATCAAAAACGGCGCAAAGCCGCGGCGGTTATGCAACAGCACTGCCTTCTCGCGCCGCTCTACAACGCGCTCCAGGCCTTCCATCAGCGGTTTTGAGAACATTGATCGGCTACCGTGCAAGAACTCGCTGCGCAGGTCGGCAATGCGAACCGTAGGCAGCACGGCGTGTCCCGGTCGCTCGGGCATCTCGACGCGCGTCCAAGTAGCACCGTTATACGTGCCACGGCGGCAGCGGTCGAGCGCTTCGGCAGAAGGTGTGGCCGAGCCCAGCACGAGTGGGCAGCGATAGCGACGAGCCATCTCGGCCGCCACCTCGCGCGCATGGTAGCGCGGGCTGGAACCCTGCTTGTAGCTGGTCTCGTGTTCCTCGTCGATAATGATGAGGCCCAGGTCGCTGAGCGGGCAAAAGAGCGCCGAGCGGGCGCCCACGACCACGCGGGCCGCACCGCTGGCAACCATATCCCACTGGTCCAGGCGCTCGCCGGCCGAAAGGCGCGAGTGAAACACGGCAACCGTCTCGCCAAAGCGCGAGCGGAAGCGGCCGACGGTCTGGGCCGTCAGCGAGATCTCGGGCACGAGCACGCAGGCCGAGCGACCGGCCGCGAGCACGCGCTCGATAGCGGAGAGATAGACCTCGGTTTTGCCGGATCCGGTGACGCCATCGACAAGGACCACGTCGCCGTGCGCATCCAGGCGAGCGCGCTCAATCTGAGCAAGCGCCTGCTGCTGGCCGTTGGTAAGTGCGACCGGCGCTTTGCCGCTCGCGGAGGACAGCGTAGTCCGCTCGCAGCAACCACGCCAGGCACGACGCTCCTCCACCACCACGACGCCGCGTTTTTCGAGCGCCTTGATGGTCGCCGACATGCTGTTGTAGAGCAGGTTGAGATCGCGCGTCGTGACGGGGCCGCACTGGAGTGCCTCGATGAGTTGGCGCTGGCGGACCGCGGACTTGGGCGGCGTGTAGTCAAAGCCTTCGGGCGTAAGCATCACCCAACGGTTTTGGATAGGCTTGACGGCGGGACGCTCAACCGACCATGCACCGTCATCGCCCTTGACCACGCGCGGGCTGCCGCCCGGAGGCAAAAACAGGCGCAGGCACTCGGAAAGCGTCGCAACGTACTCGCGGCTCATCCAGCGCGCGATGTGGGCAGCCTCGGCGGTAAAGAGCGGTTTGCTGAGGATGGCCTCAATGGCTTTAATGCGCGAAGGGTCGAGGGCGTTGTTGCCTTGCAGGTTGGCCAGCTCGGGCGCAGTGTCGACGACGTAGCCCGCGGCGGCACGGTTGCCAAAATGGACCAGGACCGTCGATCCGACCTGGGCCTCGTCGGCAAGGGAGTCGGGGATGCCGTAAGCAAACGGTTCGGACAGCGCACGGGCGGAAATGTCGAGAACCACGTTCGCGTAGGCGGCGATAGGCTCAGGGGCAGGCTCGGGCTTGGCTGGGACAGCAGCGAATGCCGGCGCCGCCGGAGTCTCCTTCGGTTCCGGCGAACCAAAGAGCGTTAGTTGCTCGGCCATGGCCTCAGCACCTCCTATCCCATACGTCTACAGAAACAAGAGCCCCGCTCGGGGTGAACGGGGCTCGGATACATACATTTGCGCAGCGATTACAGCGCCAACGTGCGGGCGCGGTCGATGCGCGCCAGGCAGTCGTCGCGGCCGACGAGTGCCATGGTCTCGCCCAGCGGAGGGCTCACCATGTTGCCGCAGACGGCGACACGCACAGCTTGGAAGACCACGCGCTTCTTGAGGTCCATCTGCTCGGGCAGCGGCTCAAGCGCGGCGTCGATGTTCACGGCTGTCCACTCGGTAACACCCTCGAGTGCGGCCTTGGCGGCGTCCAGAATGGCACCCATGCCTTCCTTGGCCAGGCCCTTGTTGACAGACTTCTCGTCATACTCGAGCGTCTCGGCCGTGGCAAAGATGGGGGCGGCGACGGTAACGGCGTCGGCCGGCATCTTGGTGCGCGGCTTGACGATGGCAGCGAGTGCGTCGATCCAGTCCCCGCTGTACTCGACGTTACCCTCGATGAGGCCCGCCTCGTGCAGCTCGGGGACCATGATCTCGTCGGCAAACTGCGCGTCG
>CAKTWE010000012.1 GCA_934630385.1 uncultured Collinsella sp. | reverse complement strand
GAGGGCACGCTGTGCCACGTTAACCTGATTCAGCTTAACGATATCGAGGGCAGTCCTCTCAAGCCGTCGCCGATCCATAAGGTTGAAGACCTTCAACGTCGTCTTGAGTCCCGTGGTATTGAGACCACAATCCGTAACTCTCGTGGCAACGATATCGATGCTGCTTGTGGCCAACTCAAGCAGCGTTTCAAGGTTCAGAAGAACGCGTAGGGGAGACCAACCCAAACGTTTCATGTGAAACATCGAATAGCCCCGGTTGCTTAATTGCAACCGGGGCTATTTCATATCTACCGCTAATTCGCATCGCGCAATTGTTCAACAACTTTTTCGCAACAAATAAGGGGTCCCTGTTCTGGCGTTCAGACAAGGACCCCTTCAAAAAAGGCTAGTAATTGTTAGGTACCTAAAAGCCTACATTTTCCCATTGATGATTAACCCAATCTTGATTAATCTTGGGATTCTTGGTTATCTGAGCTGTACGCATAGCGACATCCTCAGTCATAACATCCATTTTCTTTTTGGATGTATCGACAATATCCTGCGCTCCACGAAGCAAACGCCCACGCAATTCATCATCTGTTGCAACCCTAAATCCTGCAAATGCACCAACTGCTACAGTTGCAGCCAAAGCAAGAGCAGTCAGAACTTTACTCTTCATCCTGACCTCCTTGATCAACTTGAATCATTTCACCAAGAATTCGAGAGAGCTCTTCCTCATCCTTAAACTCAATCTCGATTTTATTCTTACCGCGCGAGCTCTTGACGCGAACGTTCGTGTTAAACACTTGACGCAAAACGCGTGCAGCTTTCTTAAAAGACCGAGGCGTTGCAGGGCGAGGTGTTTTAGGCGTCTCTCCGGCAGAAAACAGTGGGGCAAGATTTTCTGTCGCACGGACAGACAAACCCTCTGCAATAACCTTCTCAGCAAGCTTAATGCGTGCATCTTCATACGGAACCGCAAGAATTGCACGAGCATGACCAGCAGTCAGCTTGCCTTCGAATATCATCTGCTGAACTACCTCCGGAAGATCAAGCAGGCGCAACGAATTGGTAATTGCAGAGCGAGACTTGCTGACAGCCTTTGACAAGGCTTCCTGAGTCATACCGCTCGCATCGATGAGCTGTCGATATCCCTTAGCCTCTTCGACAGGGTTGAGGTCAGAACGCTGAAGGTTTTCAATCAGCGCGAGTGCAAGCATCTCCTCATCATTAACTTCCTTAATGATGACCGGCAGCTCCTCAAGGCCTGCCAGTTTGGATGCCTGATAGCGACGCTCGCCAGCAATGATTTCATAGCCGTTGCCATGCTTACGAACCAAGAGCGGCTGTAAAACACCGTGTTCCTGGATAGACTCACTTAGCTCGCGAAGTTCAGTTTCATTGAAATGAATTCGAGGCTGATTCGGATTGGGAACAATATCTTCGATAGGCAGCTTGGTATCGGAAGTCGGTGCAGAAGACGTCCCACCGGTTTCATATTCTGCTTCGGATACCAGTGCGCTCAATCCACGACCCAATCCGCTGCGTTTTTTGGGGCTAGGCACGCTTGATCACCTCTTTTGCAAGGTTCATATACGCTTTTGCACCCTTATTTTGAGGTGCATAGGTAATTACCGGCTCTCCAAAAGACGGAGCCTCAGAGATTTTTACTGTACGGGGAATTAGAGTCTTAAAAGCCTTATCACCAAAGTACGACTGAACCTCCTCAACAACCTGATTCGACAAAGAAGTACGCGAGTCATACATGGTCATAAGCACGCCATAGGTGTCTAAGCCCTTGTTCAGACGTGATTTGACCATCTTCATTGACTCAAGCAGCTTCGTAACGCCCTCAAGTGCGTAATACTCACACTGGATTGGAATCAAAACGCTGTCTGCTGCGGTCAAAGCGTTGATGGTAAGCAGGCCGAGCGAAGGAGGACAGTCAATGAAAATAAAATCGAACTCGTCTTGAATGGGCTCAAGCAAATCTTTGAGGCGAGTTTCACGAGCAATTGCGCTTACGAGCTCAATTTCGGCGCCTGCAAGCTGAATTGTAGCTGGAATTACGAATACCTTTTTGCAATTTGTATCAAGAACAAGCGATTCTGCCGGCACATCATTCAACAATGCATCATAGATGCATTGATCGAGGTCCTCTTTTTCAATTCCGAATCCACTAGTGCTGTTTCCCTGCGGATCAAAATCGACAATCAGCGTCTTCCGGCCTTGCTCACCCAGTGCTGCTGCAAGGTTTACAGCCGTCGTTGACTTACCGACGCCGCCTTTTTGATTGATGATTGCAATGATACGCGTGTCTTTTGCGCTCTTAGAACGCTTAACGTCGCGAAATCCCACGGTCCCTCCTGGTGTGTATTAAAGCTGTCAAACGGAGGATGTTTCACGTGAAACATTCCGATTCGATATCAACCGCCATGTTTCACGTGAAACACTGCAAGCTGTTAGTATCCATTATGTTTCACGTGAAACATCTAGGCAAGCGGATTCTTCTTTGCCATGCCATTTGCACGAGGCAATGAAACAGAAGCTGGATGACTCTTCTTTAGAACAATGAACTCCCTATGGCCTAAACCGCTCGGCAAATCAATTGCATCGTTCTGGAGCAATGTAAAACCACAGATCTTTGCAGCAGACATGCCGGAAGCAAGCTCCTCATCCGAAGGATTGCCCTTGGTGATAACAAATAGACCTCCATCCTTGAGGTACGGAGCCGCATACTCAACAAGAATGGGTAAAGGTGCCAGTGCGCGGGCGGTTACGACAGAGAACTGCTTCTTATGGCTTTGAGCATATTCTTCAAGACGATCATGAACCGCATGAGCATGTTTCAATCCCAGAGCATGAACAAAAGAATTGACAGCATCAACCTTCTTGCCAACAGAGTCAATATAAGTGGCTTTACGGCGCGTAGCTATCGTTAATGGAATGCCGGGGAAGCCTGCACCTGTTCCCATATCGAGCAAAGCACCCTCAGGAGCCTTATTGATATAAGGGAGCAAAACAAGTGAGTCGAGAATATGAAGCACCGCAGCATCCTCTACGTTAAGAATGCGGGTGAGATTGGTTGTCTTGTTTGTTTCCAAAACCAAATCCAAATGCTGAATACATTTCCTCAGCTCAGTATCAGTTACGCTCAAGGAATACTCTTTGCAATAGGAAGTTAGATGACTCAGCATCTCGTCAGCCTGCAGATCAGTAAGTACTAACAACGAAAGCTCCTTTCTGACAAAAACCAGTGTATCGAGAACTTTTGACAAAAAAAGGGACGTGGAAACCACGTCCCCTTAGCATAAGCTCGAGTAGATTATCGAGCAACAATTACCACATGGCGATCAGGGTCAGAGCCCTCGGAATGTGTATCGACTGCATCATTACCACGAAGCGCAATATGAACCAATCGGCGCTCATAGGCATTCATAGGCGGAAGCGACACACTCTTATGAGTACGGATAGCACGCTCGGCAGCAGACTGAGCCATAGCGGCGACCTTGTCCTGACGGCGACTCTTATAACCCTCGACGTCGACGACAACCGGATACCTAAAGCCGAGCTTGCGACTTACCAGCAGAGAGAACATGACCTGAAGGGCATCAAGCGTGCGTCCATGGCGACCAATGAGAACAGCAAGATCAGGAGCAGTTACATCCAGAATCAACTCGCCCTCGTCGCCTTCATACTCATCGATAGGAGAGTTGGCGGCATCGAAGTGCGAAAGGATGGAACGCAGAATGGAAATCGCAACATCGGCAATGGTGTCGAGCTCCTCATCGGTCAGCTCTTCACCAGCCTTGTAGCGCTGTGCAATCTCGGGATAATCGCCCGCGACCTGCGGGGCAACCTCCTCAAGCATATCCTCGATGATCTCTTCAGACATAACGTACTCCAAAAAGTTAGGTACCTAAATAAGATTGATATCCCGACTACTTCTTCTTGTGCGGGCGCGGCTTCTTCTCTCGACGGGTAACCTCGACCTGCAGCGGAGCGTTCTTGAGGCGCTCCTCCTCATCGGCCTTGGCCTTCTCGATAACCTTCTGCGTCACGAAGATCTGCTGGATAACCTGCCAGGCAGAAGACACGTCGTAGTACAGCAGAACGCCGACGGGCAGGCTCCAACCCATCCAAAGCATCATGACGGTCATGACAACGGCCATCATACGCATGCTCTGGGCCTGCTGGCCAGTCTGATTGCGCGACATATAAAGCTGCGGAATCAAAGTGAGAACGGCAAACAGAATCAGGCAAACCAGCGCAGGCAGCGCAACCATAAAGCCATCGGCAAAGGAAGCGCTCGGCGTGGTGGTAAGGTCAGGCAGGATGTTGAAGAACGAGAACGTGCCGTCGTTAAAGTAGTTCGGAAGGTTGCGCAGCAGCGTAAACAGGGCGAACAGGACAGGCATCTGGATCAACAGCGGCAAACAACCAGCCATGGGGTTGAATTTGTTCTCGCTGTAGAACTTCTGCATCTCCTCTGCCTGACGCTGGGGATCGTCGGCATAGCGCTCCTGGATCTCGAGCATCTTAGGCTGCAGCACCTGCATGCGAGCCGTCGACTTGGTCGACTTGAGCATAAGCGGCGTCAGCAGCAGACGGATGATGACCACCAGGATGATGATGGACAGGCCCCAGTCGACCGCAAAGGTCTGGATGAGCTTGAGCAGCTCAAAAAGGATGTTAACGATCCAATCCCACATGTAAGTTTTCCTCCGATAGCGAGTGCCCGCTAAGGCACAGGGTCATAACCGCCGACGTGCAGGGGATTGCAGCGAGCGATGCGCCTCACGGCAAGCCAGCAGCCTCTCAAAACACCGTACTTCTCAATCGCCTGGATGGCGTATTGCGAGCACGTTGGATAATAAATGCAGGCGTCAGGCAATAAGGGCGAAATAACCTGTTGATATATGCGAATAGGAGCGATGGCAACACGTCGCAAAACGTGATTGCTCATCGCTCCTCCCCGGCAACGCCGGCGCGCTTCATAAGCGAACGCAACGCCTTGTCCATCTCCTGCGGCGAGGAAACCCTCGTCTTGGGAGTTGCAAACAAGATGATGTCATAACCCGCAACGGGAAATCCGCAGCTGCGGGCGGCCTCGCGCATCACACGCTTAGACCGGTTGCGCACGACGGCACAACCGAGTCGCTTAGCACCAACGAAGGCGACCCTTCCGGAGTCGCCTTCGCCAACCGATTCACATATGGTCATTCGAATCAGAGGGTGATTGAAACGACGCCCCTGACTGAACACATGCTCGAAATCTTGCCGAGACTTAATAGTCTTCATGCGAGATGTGTGTATCGCTGCTAGACAGTGAGACGCTTGCGGCCCTTGGCGCGACGACGGGCGAGCACGGCACGACCACCCTTAGTGGCCATACGGGCACGGAAGCCATGGGTCTTGGCACGCTTACGCTTATTAGGCTGATACGTACGCTTCATCTTAAGTTCCTCCTGCTGCATTTCGAGTGTCCGCGGGGACGCGGACGCAGATATAGACACGTGAGCTTGAAGATTGTAGGGAAATCAATGTTCAAATGTCAAGAAATCAAAGGTAAAAGGTTGCAGAGTGTACACGGTTCCCCCATAAGCCCGTGAGCTCTCGGGGCCGACGAAACACTTTTCACGATATTTCATCGAGTTTTCAACAGGTCATGTTGGCAATGTTGAGAACTTTTCGCCCGTTTTCCAAAGTTTTCAACAGGTTTTGAAAAGTTGTCGAAAGATGAGAAACATTGCGCGCTGAGCTACTATTTGTTCGAAACCTTTTGAACGATTGCGAGCAGCATGTCAGACGACTTCTACACCATGGTTGATTCGGGAGACCCGGCGCCCGATAACGAGCACATCACCGGTGTGCGCGAAGAGCGGATCGCGAGCGACGACGCGGCAAAAAAAGCACCGAGCGCCATGTATGCGGCGCGCATCGCCGTCTACGACGACATGCTGTCGACGCCGCGCGTGATCGTTATCGAGCCGCAAGACGTCCGTACCTACCTGGAAGAGACGACCAACACCGTCTATCAGTGCATGAAGGAACAGGGCGGTCATATCTCGCTCATGGTGATTCGCGAGATTGTGGAAAACTTCATCCACGCGCACTTCGCGGAGCCCATCATCTCCATCCTCGATGGGGGCGACACCATTCGCTTTGCCGACCAGGGGCCGGGCATCGATGACAAGGAACGCGCCTTCGACTTTGGCGTAACCAGCGCAAATAGCAGTATGAAACGATATATCCGCGGCACTGGAGCCGGTTTCCCCATGGTGCAGGAGTACCTGGAAAACGCCGGCGGCGCGGTATCGATCGAGGACAACATGGGCAACGGCACCGTCGTGACCGTAAGCCTCAACCCCAAACGCGTGCAGGAGATCGAGCGCGCCGGTGGACGCGGAGCCGCCGTACGCCCCGAGACGGAGCAGCCGGCATATCCCTTGCCTGGAACTTTTACGCAGCAGCCCATGGCGGCGCCGCAAATGCAACAGTCAGCATCATATGCCCAGCAGCCCATGGCCTTCCCCATGCAGGAGGCCATGGAACCGTCGGGGGCAATGACGCAAAGCATGCCGCAGGCCATGCCGGCGGCAGATCTGGACCCGGGCATCGCACAGCAAGTGGCGGGAACACCGAGCGCGCCGCAAATGGGCTACCAGCCATACCCGCAGGGATATCCCGCCCAATATATGCCGCAGCAGGGGTATGCCCACCCGTTTCCGCAGCAGTACCCGCAGGGATATCAACAGCCATACCAGCAAATGCCCCAGGCACAGTACAGCCCTTGGCCCCAGCAGATGCCGCAACAGCCTTACCAACAGTGGCCGCAAAGTTTTCAACAGCAGATGCCGCCAATGCAGAGTTCTCAACAACCGGCAGCTCAAATGATGTATCCTAATGCGGCTCAACAATATCCGCAGCCGCCGGCGAACACATACGTAAGCGAACGTGGAAAGAAAGCGCTGGGCTATTTAGCTCAAAACGAAGCATGCGGAGCCACCGACTTGGCACGGGCCCTTGGGAGCTCTGCCCCCACGTGGTCACGCACGCTCAACGACCTAGCGCAAGTTGGTTTGGTGATCAAGCACGGCCAGAAATACCATCTGACCGAGCTCGGCAGAGACCGCGTGCAGACGCAGGGTTAAGGAACGGGAGAGACAGTGGACGAGGAAGCAAGCATCATCTTGGGAGACGCCATCGCCTTTTGCCAGCGCGATGGCCAAGATGCGCGCCTCATCAACATGCTGGGGCAATCGCGCGCCATAAGCCTGACCGAAGATACGCTCACGATCGAGGCCCCCTCGCGCTTTGCCATCGCGCAGCTCAAAAAGCATCAGCCGACTATTGAGGCCTATCTGGAAGAAATCGCCTTTGCACCGATCGCGCTCGACATCGTGGCACCGCAAGGCGCAACGGCCGAATCTGCCGCCGCGACGGCGCCCGCCACGGCTCCCGCTGCTTCCCCGGCGGTGCCGGCCTCCGCAGGCGACGTGCCGACAATCGAGCACCAGCACGGCGATGTTTCCCGTGAAACCATGGCACCGTTGCCGACCGCGGCGGCGACGTCAACGAACGCACCCGTCACGCACATGCCTATCGCTCACGACGCAGCGGCGGGCGCGGATTCGGGCATTGCAATCAAGAACACGCTCTCGGCCGATGATTTTCGTCGCATGATGAACCAGATGAAGGGCGGAGCGCCGACTAAGTCCACGCAAGCTGTGACCCCCGCTTCACCCATGCCAGCACCGACCGTACCGGCCGAGCAGAATGCGGATGGAGCCCCGCTCGCCGCGAACTCAAAATTTACCTTTGAGAACTTTGTCTACGGCCCCGAGAACAGCCATGCCTATCGCTCGGCACTCAAGTTTGCCGCCCTCGCGGACGAGCGCGGCACGTGCACATCACTGTTCATCTACGGCAAATCGGGCCTGGGCAAGACGCACCTGCTGCTTGCCATCAAAAACGAGCTCGCCGAGAAGTCGCCCGAGATCAAGGTCAAGTATGCCAACTCCCAGGCATATCTGGACGACCTGATGACCGAGTTCGACCGCCAAAAGAAGAGCAACGCCCCTATCATGCAGGCATACCACGGCGTGGACGTGCTCATCATCGATGACATCCAAAACATCATCGGCAAGCGCGCGAGCGTGGACTACTTTTTCCAGCTCATGGACGAGTTTATCCGCAACAACAAGAAGGTCGTCATCGCGGCAGACCGCGCCCCCAAGGACCTGAGCATGGACGAGCGTCTGACCAGCCGCTTCAACGCCGGCATGCTCTGCCTGGTCGCAGAGCCCAGCTACGAGATGAAATACAAGATCTTGCAGCGCTATTACGAGAACACCATCGTCGCCGCTCCCGAGGCAGGCGACGACTCGCTGCTGGCGGCCTATGGGGGCGACGGCGGGCACCTGACCGACGAGCACTTTAAACACATGGCCGAGGTCTCGGGCACCAACATCCGCGAACTCGAGAGCTTCTGCGAGCGCTGCGCCGGCGAGGCGGGCGACCGCGAGCGCGAGGGCGGGGAGCTCACCTTTGACGATATCGACGCCATCGCCAGCCAGTACTTCGACACATCGGCCAAAAAGATCAACGTCCAGACGGTTCAGTCCGTCATCGAAGAGCAGTACGGCGTGACGCACGAGGAGCTCATCGGCCCGCGTCGCAACGCCAATATCGCCAAAGCACGCCATATCGCTATCTACCTAGCCATCGAGATGTGCGAGATGACGACCACGGCGGTGGGCGCCGAATTTGGCAACCGCAACCACTCGACCGTCAGCACGAGCTACAAAAAGGTCCAGAAGATGATCCAGGAAGACCGCACTGTCACCGAAGACCTCAAGTCGCTGCGCGATAAAATTACACTGCGCTCGTAGGGAAATAGAGACACCTGTTGAAAACTTGTCGAAGCCACGGGCATAAGGTGTCTAAAACCCAACCCGCGGTGATGAAAAGTTTTGCGCAGGTTTTGAACGTGGAAAACCACCCCTGTTGCACACAGGTTGCTGTCGATTCTCTTTCTGGGTCTGACCTGCGTCTTTGGGAGTAATCAACAGTTTCGTCAGTGCTATTACTATTATTAAGATATTTATATCTATAGAAAGGTATTAAAAGATGAAGTTCACCGTCAGCCAGAGCTCGCTTACACAAGCCATCGGCGTCGTTATGAAGGGTGTCGCTTCGGCATCCACCCTCCCCATCCTGTCGGGCGTGCTCGTTAAGGCCCAAGACGGCATCTTGGAATTCCAGACCTCTAACTACACCATCTCGATCCGTCATCGCATCGCGGCGCATGTCGAAGAAGAGGGCGAGATGGTTATTCCCTGTAAGATGCTCTCCAATATCACCAAGACCCTCCCCGATGCACCGGTCACCTTTGAGCTGTCCGAGCGCCAGGTGCTGATTGGTTGCGAGAAGAGCTCTTTCCGCCTGAACACGCTCGATGCCAATGACTTCCCCGAGTTTCCGGCCTATGCCATCGAGAGTGCCGTGGAGCTGCCGACCGATGTCTTGTCCGAAATGGTCGGCCGCGTGTGGCGCGTCACCTCGACCGACAAGGCTCGCCCCATCCTGGGCGGCGTGCACATGAAGGTCGAGAACAACACCGTACGCCTGGTAGCGACCGATTCCTTTCGCTTGGCCGTGTGCGATACGCAGGTCGAGACCTCGACCCTCGAGGGCTCCTTTGAGCTCAACGTTCCGGCTGACGCCTTTAACGACGCACTGAACATCATGGCCAGCCAGGCGACCATCATGATCGGGGCTACCGACACCCAGGTCGTCTTCGAGGCCGGCAACACCACCTACGTGTCGCGCCGTATCGAGGGCGTGTACCCCAACTACAAGCAGCTCATCCCCGATTCGTGCGTGACGAGCGTCAAGATCGACGTCGCCGCCTTTAACGCCGCCCTCAAGCGCGTGGCCGTTATTGCCAGCGCCAACCCCGCCGTCAAATTCGAGATCGATGTCGAGAACGGCCAGATGGGCCTGTCCTCCATCTCCAACGACCAGGATCTGGCACAGGAGACCATTGACGTCGAGGCCGAGGGCGAGTCGGGCACCATCGCCTTCAACTACCACTACATCTTCGGCTGTCTCAATGCCCTGTCCAAGGAGAAAGAGATCACACTGGAGCTCAAGAGCTATTCGCAGGCGGGTATTTTTAAGTCCTACGACAAGATCAACTACCTGTATCTGGTCATGCCGGTGCGCATCTAGCGTCTATCGATGACTATGTTCGCCCGCGAGCTTTCCGTCGCGCACTACCGCAGCTTCGACCGTTATCGTCTGACCCTGAGCGGCGGCGTAACGGTGCTCGCGGGACCCAACGCGGCGGGGAAGACCAACCTCATAGAGGCGCTGCAGCTGCTGACGAGCGGCACCTCGTTTAGGCATCCGACCGCTGCCGAGCTCGTGCATGACGGCGTGGGCTCGTGCAAGGTCGAGCTGAGGCTCGAGGGCGATGGGCGCGTGCTGGACATGGGGCTGTGTGTAGAGGACGGCAGGCGCTCGTTTAGCCGCAACGGCAAGCGGTGCGCGGCCGCCGGCGTGCGCGGCGTGCTGCCGAGCGTTCTGTTTTGCCCGGACCACCTGGATATGGTCAAGCGCGGCGCCAGCGTCCGCCGCGCCGCGCTCGACGAATTTGGCGTGCAGCTGAGTGCGCGCTACGCCGACCTTTCGAGTACCTATGGCCGCTGCGTGACGCAGCGCAATGCCCTGCTCAAGGAGAGCTGGTGCTGCCGCGAGATGCTCGGCGCCTGGAATGAATCGCTTGCCCGTGCGGGCTCGGCACTGCTCGTGCATCGCTTGGCTCTGGTCGACCGACTGGCGGGCCATGTGCGCGATGCTTACGGGCAAGTGGCGTCCGGCGAGCCCGCGGACGTGTCCTACGTGTCCACGCTGGGAGATTTGCCCCAGACCGAGGACCGAGAAGAGCTGAAGGGCTGGGCGTACGAGCGCATGTTGGCGGCGCTCGACGAGCGCGCCGACGAGGAGATGCGCCGCGGCGTGACACTCGTGGGGCCGCATCGCGACGAGATCGAGTTTTCCGTTGCAGGGCGGTCTGCCCGTTCATTTGCCAGCCAGGGGCAGCAGCGTACGCTGGTGCTGGCCTGGAAGGTAGCGGAGGTGGCCGTTGCCCGCGGCATTTTGGGCACTGCCCCGCTGCTGCTGTTGGATGACGTGATGAGTGAGCTCGACGCCGGGCGCCGAGACGCTTTTCTGCAGTTGATCGGCGATGATATCCAGACGGTCATAACCACCACCAATCTGGGGTACTTTACCGATGACCTGCTTGATCGAGCCAAGGTGGTGAGCATGGGTGAGGCGTGCTAATTATGAGCGTGAGAACGGCACGGTTGCTTTCGGCGGCTTTTTAGATGCCGAACGCCGGCGCATTTTGGCCGCGGCGACACCGGAGCGCCGCGCGCAAATGGAGGCTGCAGAGGAATCTCGTGCGGTCTATCACGCCTGGAATGCAGTATGCTCGGGTACGCGCGAGGGGCGCCATGTGACGGGCCTGCGCTACCTGCCCGAATCCAACGAACTGCTGGTGTACCTCGATTCGCCCTCATGGACGCAGGAGATGACACTTTTGCGCGAGATTATCCGCGCGCGCATGGAGCGCGCCGGCGCGCACGTCGACGGCCTGGTGTTCAAGACGACCGCCCCCGGCCACACACCGCCCACCGCCAAAGAGCGCCTGCGTCCGGCCGTGGCCGAGCGTCCGTCGGCTCCGCATGCCGACCTAAGCGATGCCGAGCGTGCCGAGATCGAGCGCCAAGTGGCACCCATCGAAGACCAAAAACTGCGCGAGGCCCTCGAGAACGCCATGAGAGCCAGTGCCGAGTGGGCCAAGGGCGTGCAGGGCAAAAAAGAGCCTTAAATCGCATCTGGTGGCCTTGTAGAGCCAAATACCCTCGTTCCCGAGGGTATTTTTTTACGATAAACTAGTAAGGCTGTACACATTTTCTTAACTGAAGGAGGACGTGTGGCAAACGAAAACGATTACGATGGCGGCGAGATTAAGATTCTCGAAGGTCTCGAGGCCGTTCGTAAGCGCCCGGGCATGTACATTGGCTCGACGAGCGCCAGCGGTCTTCATCA
This sequence comes from uncultured Collinsella sp., assembly GCA_934630385.1. Lineage (GTDB taxonomy): Bacteria > Actinomycetota > Coriobacteriia > Coriobacteriales > Coriobacteriaceae > Collinsella. The sequence goes on along the minus strand of CAKTWE010000012.1, from coordinate 26,332 downwards.
CCTGGTGTGGGAGATCGTTGACAACTCCGTCGACGAGGCCATGGCCGGTTTCTGCACCGAGATTCAGGTGACGGTCCACGCCGACAACTCCATCACGGTCGTCGACAACGGGCGTGGCATCCCCGTCGACGAGCATCCCATCAAAAAGATCCCGACGCTCGAGGTCGTCATGACGATCCTGCACGCCGGCGGTAAGTTCGATAACTCGGCCTACAAGGTCTCGGGCGGTCTGCACGGCGTGGGCATCTCCGTTGTCAACGCCCTGTCCAAACGCGTGGTCGTACAGGTATGTCGCGATGGCAACATCTACGAGATGGAGTTTTCGCGCGGCAAGACCGTCAAGAAGATGGAGGTCGTGGGCACTTCGGAGACGACGGGTACCACTGTCAGCTTCTGGCCCGACGACGAGATCTTCGAGACCTGCATCTACGATTTCGACACGCTGCACAACCGTCTGCAGGAGACGGCATTTCTCAACAAGAACCTCAAGATCGTGCTGACCGACGAGCGCGAGGCGACTCCCCATGTGGAGGAGTTTTGCTATGCCGGCGGCATCATCGACTTCGTCAAGTTCCTCAACGAGGGCAAGGATGTCCCCGAGGCCTTTAAGGAGCCCATCTATATTGAGGGCAAATCGGATCCGGATGCGCCCGTGACCAAGATGGGCGAGGTTGAGGTGTCCTTGCAGTGGAATAGCGGCTATGGTGAGAACGTCATGTCGTTTGCCAACGACATCTACACCCCCGAGGGCGGCATGCACCTCGAGGGCTTCCGTACCGCGCTCACCCGCGTGATTAACGATTACGCTCGCAAGCAGAACCTGCTCAAGGAAAAAGACGCCAACCTGACCGGCGACGATGTGCGCGAGGGCCTATCGGCCGTTATCTCGGTCAAGCTGCCCGATCCGCAGTTTGAGGGCCAGACCAAGGCCAAGCTCGGCAGCTCCTATATGCGCGCGCTGACGCTCAAGATCGTGACCGACGGCCTTGCCGATTACCTCGAGGAGCATCCCAAGCCCGCTCGAGAGATCGTCAAGAAGGCCCAGCAGGCCTGCAAGGCGCGCAACGCCGCCCGCAAGGCGCGCGAGGCGACCCGCCGCAAGAGCCTGCTCGAGACGGCGTCGCTGCCCGGCAAGCTCGCCGACTGCTCGGTGCGCGACGCCGAGTTGACTGAGCTCTTTATCGTAGAGGGCGACTCGGCAGGCGGCTCGGCCAAGGACGGCCGTCGCCGAGACATCCAGGCGATTCTGCCTCTGCGCGGCAAGATCTTGAACGTCGAGCGCGTGGGCGATCATCGTGCGTTCTCGAGCGACACCATCCAGTCGCTCATCACCGCGATCGGCTGCGGCGTCACGACGAGCGCCGGCGACGGCGGCGACTTTGATATCACCAAGGCGCGCTACCACAAGATCATCATCATGACCGATGCAGATGTCGACGGTGCGCATATCCGTATCCTGCTGCTGACGTTCTTCTACAAGTACATGCGCCCGTTGATTGACGCCGGCTACGTGTACGTCGCCTGCCCGCCCATCTTTGGTATCAAGGTGCGCAACAAGATTCACTATGTGTATCCCAACGGCCGCCAGCCCGAAGACGAGATCCTGCGCGACACCATCCAGAGCCTGGGCCTGAATCCCGATGATAACGACGAGGACGGCAAGGCCAAGGACGGCAAGATCACCAAGAAACGCAAGGGCTATACCGTCCAGCGCTACAAGGGCCTGGGCGAGATGGACCCCAAGCAGCTTGCCTCGACGACGATGGACCCCAAGACCCGCATTCTGCAGCGTGTGTCGATCGAGGACGCCGTGGTGGCGGACCGCGCCGTGCGCGAACTGATGGGCTCCGAGGTTGGCTATCGCCGCGAGTACATTGAAAAACACGCGCATGATGCACGATTCCTTGACGCTTAAGAGGAGGTAACGTGGCAGACGATATCAACAACAACGAGGGTATGGACGAGGCCGGCGACGCCGGCATGCCTGACGATCTGAAGCGCCTGCTCGCCCGCGCTGAGCAGGGCGAGGACGGCGATCCGGACGCCTATAACCCCGATGCCGATGATGATGAGGAGGAGGACGACGCCGAGCTCGAGGAGAGCTTTGGCGAAGTCGACCGTGGTGCCTCTGCCGGCGAGGATATAAACGGCGGCCAGCTCCAGATTTCGGAGTTCGGCCGTGAGATGAAGCAGTCGTTCATCGAGTATTCGATGTCGGTCATCACGGCGCGCGCCCTGCCGGACGTGCGCGACGGCTTAAAGCCGGTTCACCGCCGCATTCTGTACGCGATGAACGAGAGCGGCATCTACCCCAACCGCCCACACAAGAAGTCGGCCTGGACGGTCGGCGAAGTTATCGGTAAGTACCATCCGCACGGCGACTCCGCGGTCTATGAGGCCATGGTTCGCCTGGCGCAGTGGTTCTCCATGCGCACACCGCTCATCGACGGCCACGGTAACTTCGGCAACATCGATGGCGATGGCGCCGCCGCCATGCGTTACACCGAGAGCCGCCTAGCAAAGCCCGCCATGGAGCTGCTACGTGACCTGCAGAAGGATACCGTCGACTGGCAGCCCAACTACGACGAGTCGCTCGCCGAGCCCGTGGCGCTGCCCGCGCGCTTCCCCAACCTGCTGGTCAACGGCAGCCAGGGTATCGCCGTCGGCATGGCCACCAACATCGCCCCGCACAACCTCACCGAGGCGATCGAAGCCACGTGCTACCTAATCGACAACCCCGACGCCACCGTCGACGAGCTCATGCAGATCATGCCCGGTCCGGACTTCCCCACCGGCGCCATCATCATGGGCAGTGCCGGCATTAAGCAGAGCTACGAGACCGGCCGCGGCTCCATCACCGTGCGCGCCAAGGCTCATGTGGAGTCCACCAAGACCGGCCGTAGCCGCCTGGTCTTTACCGAGATCCCCTACATGGTCAACAAGGGCACCCTTCAGGAGAAGATTGCCCAGCTCGTCAACGACAAGCGCATCGAGGGTATCTCGGATATGCGCGATGAGTCCAACCAGAAGGGTATCCGTCTGGTCATCGAACTCAAGAAGGGCGTCATCCCGCAGGTCGTACTCAACAACCTGTACAAGTACACCTCGTTGCAGACGACCTTTGGCGCCAACAACCTGGCGCTTGTCAACGGCGTTCCCAAATGCCTGAGCCTGCGCGAGATGCTGCAGCACTATATCGACCACCAGGTCGACGTCGTCACCCGACGCACCCGCTTTGACCTCAAGAAGGCCCAGGCGCGTGCCCATATCCTCGAGGGCTACCTGATGGCTCTCGACCATATCGACGAGGTCATCAGCATCATCCGCTCCTCGCAGACCGACTCTGAGGCCAGCAGTCGCCTGATCGAGCGCTTTGGCTTTACGCCCGAGCAGACTACGGCCATCCTCGAGATGAAGCTCCGCCGCCTGACCGGCCTGGAGCGCGACAAGATTCAGGAAGAGCTGGACGGCTTGCGCCGCGCCATCGCCTACTACGAGGACCTGTTGGCGCACGAGGAGAAAATCCTGGGCGTCATCAAGGAAGAGATGCGCGAGATTTCCAAGAAGTTCGGCGACAAGCGCCGCACCGAGATCAGCCATGTCGAGAAGGACCTGGACGTCGAAGATCTGATTGCCGACGAGGACATGGTCGTGACCATCACCCACACCGGCTATGTCAAGCGCATCCCGGTGGCTGCCTACCGCGCCCAGAAGCGCGGCGGCAAGGGCGTGTCGGGCGTCAACCTCAAAGAGGACGACGTTATCGACGAGATGTTTATCGCGTCCACGCACGAGTACGTGCTGTTCTTCTCGAGCAAGGGCAAGGTCTATCGCCTGAAGGTGCACGAGCTGCCGGTTGGCACGCGCCAGGCGCGCGGCACCGCGATCGTCAACCTGCTTCCTTTCGAGGAGGGCGAGAAGATCGCGAGCGTCATCAGCTGCCGCGAGTTCCCCGCCGACGAGTACCTGATGTTTGCCACCAAGAGCGGCATGGTCAAGAAGACCGTGATGAGCGCCTACGACCGTAGCCGCCGCGACGGCCTGATCGCCATCAACCTGAGGGACGATGACGCGCTGCTCGCTGTACGTCGCGTGCGCGAGGGTGACAAGATCATCATGGCAACCACCGCGGGCAAGGCGATTATGTTCCCCGAGGACCAGGTGCGCGCCACCGGCCGCGATACCAGCGGCGTCCGCGGCATTGGCATGAAGGAAGGCGTGAGCGTTCTTGGTATGGAGATTACCAACGGTAACGGCGACCTGTTCGTCATTACCGAGCGCGGCTACGGCAAACGCACGCCGGTCTCGGATTACCCAGAGCAGAACCGCGGCGGCCAGGGTGTCTACACCATCCAGATGACCGAGCGCAAGGGTAACCTCGCAGCCATGAAGACGGTGGGCCCGCAGCATGAACTGTTCATCGTGACGGAGGGCGCGACGGTCATTCGCGTCAAGACCGACGAGATCAGCCAAACCGGCCGAGCCACCCAGGGCGTCAAGATGATGACCGTCGACGACAACGACCGCGTATGCGCCGTAGCCCGCATGACGGCCGCCAAGGAGAAGCCCGAAGGCGAAGGTACCGAGGCCGCAGCCGAAACCGAAGAAGCCCCAGTCGACCTAGGCGACGGTAACGACATGCCAGAGGAACTCCTCGACGAGTAAGAGGCCCTAGCTGGTAAAAATCATCAGACCCCATATATCGGCGGTCGGCGCACTGCGCGCCGACCGCTTTTTTGACAATCTTGGACCCCCGTGTCCGCCGAGTGGGTGAGATGGGTTAGGTTTGTCGCGAGTTCCGCACGCAAAGAAGGCCACTTAATGTGGCCTTCGTCTTGCGCAGGACTGTCCGAGCAGCAAACCTAACCCATCTCACCCACTCGGCGGACACCCTTCAAAGTTTTTCAAAAAAGTTGTTGACGCGCGCGTAACGACTCGTCTAATATATCCCTTGCGCGATGGACCTGTAGCTCAGTTGGTTAGAGCGTCCGGCTGATAACCGGGAGGTCACAAGTTCGAATCTTGTCAGGTCCACCACTTTCTTTCGCAATAAACACCCCAGCGAGAGCCGAGTCGCCGCTGGGGTGTTTATTACTTTCTCCGTGGGGGTTTAGCTCAGCTGGGAGAGCGCGGGCTTTGCAAGCCTGAGGTCAGGGGTTCGATCCCCCTAACCTCCACCATGATGGACCTGTAGCTCAGTTGGTTAGAGCGTCCGGCTGATAACCGGGAGGTCACAAGTTCGAATCTTGTCAGGTCCACCATCAAAACGTTAAGAGCCCTGGGGCATTGCCTCAGGGCTTTTTTCTTATCCAACAAAAGTAGTCAAAATACCCCGTCCCAAATTAACTACTTTGATTTTGTGTGCTGGGCGAAAGATTGGGTAGTATAGCTATTCAATGCGGCGACCCTGCCGTGTGTTAACCGCTACGTACCGGAGGTGTTCCATGGTTCGTGTCGACATAGAGACCATCGTCATGGCCGCCGGTCCCGTGCCATCGCTTATCGTGCTTCGCGAGCGCTGCAGCAAGTCGGATTCCCCCGCGCCGCTGCGCTCCCTCTCCATCCAGACTGGCTCGTTTGAGGCTGCGGCAATCAGCCGCGGCATCGACAGCGGCCGCGCCGATCGCCCAATCACGCACGACCTGCTGCTCGACACCGTCGATGTCCTGGGCGCCAAGCTCGAGCGCATCGAGATCGTTCGTGCCGAGCCGCCGGTGTTCTATGCGACGATTGTCGTGCTGGTCGATGGTAACGAGCGCAAGGTTGACGCCCGCCCCAGTGACGCCATTGCCCTTGCCGTGCGCAGTAATGCCCCCATGTTTGTGGAGGACGACATCATGAATCGCCTGGGTACTGTTTCTGCCCATGCCGAGGAAGTTGACGACGAGCAGGAGTTCGAGAAGTTCGACGAGTTCGTCCATACGCTCTCCCCCGATGATTTCTAAATGCTCGACAAAGGCGCGACGGAGCGCGCGCTCGTGAGCGCCGGAGTTTCTGCCGAGGCGGCTGCGATTGCCCGCGAGGCCCAGATGCGCTCGGGGGCTTCTGAGGCGGCACGCATTGCCTATGTGACGCAGGCCCGCACGCTTCGTGAACGCCGCGGCTCGTTTATCAAGATGGTTGTCATCTCCGCCCTTGTCGCGGCAATCTGCTCGCGCCTTCGTGGTACAGTTGGTGCGCTTGGGTTTTCGATCTCTACGGGCCTGGTGATTTGGGGCGTGGTCGATGCGGTCATGCTGACCAGCCAGATCAAGGTGCTCGACAAGCGCGCGTCGGACATGATGCGCGCCCGCGATGCCGCCGCTAAGATCGCCGCCGAGGCGCAAGAACTGTAACGACGCCAGACTCGATGGGAAGGTCTAAAGATGGCACAGGATATGCAGGACGCCGGTAACGTCTCCGCCGAGCTCGACGCCATGGTGTGCGATCTGATCGGTGCGTTCTTGGACGACCTTGCCGCCGGTGAAAACCCCGGCGTGGTCGTGGCAATTGAGGACGCCGCTTCCAACCGTTATCTGGCGGCGCTCGATGAGGATGGCGAAGAGGCGTGCCTCGAGGCGGCCACCAACTTTATCTCCGAGCACAAGATGGGTCTTAAGGACGAGGGCCTGGGCCGTATCGCCCGCTATGCCATCGGCTATACCGGCTGCGTCGAGATTGACGGCGGCTACCATGACGCTCTGCTCGTGAGCTTTTTCGAAACTACGCTCGAGAGCGGTTTTTCGGCATATGTGCTGTATGAGGGCATGGGCGCCGGCGATGGTTTTATGTGGAGCGACCCTGAACCTGCAGGTGAGGAAACCCCTCTCATCTAAAATCGCTAAAATAAACGAGTTTTCGGTAAAAGGCTCAATATTCCCGCTGAGCGTTGTATCGCTGGGCGGGCCGCATACGCGTGCCGTTTGTATATGGATAGAAGATAGGGGAACTACATGCGCGTAGACAATCTGAGGAACATCGCCATCATCGCCCACGTCGACCACGGCAAGACGACGATGGTCGACAAGCTCCTGCGTGCCACGGACGCCTTCCGTGCCAACCAGCAGGTCGAGGACCGCGTCCTGGATTCTAACGACCAGGAGCGCGAGCGCGGCATTACGATTCTCGCCAAGAACATCTCTATCGAGTACAAGGACGTTAAGATCAACGTCATCGACACCCCGGGCCACGCCGACTTTGGCGGCGAGGTCGAGCGCGTGCTGCGTATGGCCGACGGCGCCCTGCTGCTGGTCGACGCTTTTGAGGGCCCCATGCCCCAGACCCGCTTCGTGCTGCGTCACGCTATCGACACCGGTCTTAAGATCATGATCGTCATCAACAAGATCGATCGTCCGGGCGCCAACCCCGAGAAGGCCTACAACGACTGCCTGGACCTCATGGCCGACCTCGGTGCCACCGACGATCAGCTCGAGTTCGCCATGGAGCACGTGGTCTACGCCAGCGCCATGAATGGCTTTGCCCGCCTTGACCCCAACGACGGCAACATGGACATGTATCCGCTGCTCGATATGATCATCGACGACATGCCCGCGCCCGAGGTTGACGAGAACGCCCCGCTGGCCATGCAGTGCGTGACCATCGACCACTCCAACTTCGTTGGCCGTATCGGCATCGGTCGCGTGTACTCCGGCACCATCCACCAGGGCGACCAGATCCTGGTTGTCAAGAACGACGGCTCCAGCGCCACCTCTACCGTCAAGCAGCTCTTTACCTTCGACTACCTGGGCCGCGCCGAGTGCCAGGAAGTCGGCGCCGGTGACATTGCCGCCGTCGTGGGCATCGACCGCACCGATATCGGCGATGTCTATACCGATATCGAGAACCCCGTTGAGCTCGAGCCCATCGAGATCGACCCGCCGACCCTGTCCATCGTCTTTGAGGCGTCGACCTCCCCGCTCGTCGGCCGCGACGGCGACATCGTGGGTGCCCGTCAGCTCAAGGAGCGCCTGTTCAACGAGGCCGAGAACAACGTGACCATGAAGATCGAGGAGCTCGAGGACAAGAGCGGCGTCGAGGTCTCGGGCCGCGGCATTCTGCACCTGTCCGTTCTGATGGAGTCCATGCGCCGCGAGGGCTTCGAGTTCCAGGTCGGCCGTCCCCGCGTTCTGTTTAAGAAGGACGAGAACGGCAACAAGATGGAGCCCGTCGAGCAGGCCGTCGTCGAGTGCCCGGACGAGTACTCGGGCAAGGTCGTCGAGGTCTTTGGCACCTCCGGCGGCATCATGACGAGCATGGATACCTCGGGCATCGTGACGCACCTCGAGTTTAAGATTCCGACTCGCGGCATCATGGGTCTTAAGAACCGCATCATGAATGTCACTCACGGCGAGGGCGTGTTCTACCACACCTTCCTGGAGTATGGTCCTTACGCTGGTGAGATTGGTAACCGTCAGAACGGCGCCATGATCTCCATGACCACCGAGAAGGCCGTTGCCTATGCCCTGGGTACGCTGCAGGAGCGCGGCCAGCTGTTTGTTGAGCCGGGCACCGAGTGCTACGAGGGTATGATCGTGGGCGAGCGCAGCAAGGCCGGCGACATGGTCGTCAACATCGCCCGCACCAAGAACCTGGGTAACCAGCGCTCCTCGACCTCCGATATTTCCGTCCAGCTGGTGCCGCCCCGCACCTTCTCGCTGGAGGAGGCGCTGGAGTACATCGCCGACGACGAGCTGGTGGAGATCACTCCCAAGAACATCCGCCTGCGCAAGCGTCTGCTCAACGCCACCGACCGCAAGAAGGCTGCCGTCCGCGCCGGCCAGGTCAACAAATAAGCGTTGGGCTTTATAGCGACTAACGAGAAAGGGCGTCGACCATCGCGGTCGGCGCCCTTTTTGGTGCAAAGGGGATCGTACCACCACAAAGGGGATAGGCACCTTTGTGGTGGCTTGAAGCTAGATTTTAGTTGTTTAAACATATGCACAATCCATAGGTTTATTGCCGTATTAATACAAAGCGGTTAATTGAAAAATCGACTGGTATTAAATAAAAAGACCTTTCTACCTGCCGTTTACATAACTGGCATCAATGTTGTATTTTATGCACGTGGCATAGGCGTACCATTTTGGTAATTGCGCTTTTAGAGGGTTCTTGCAGTGTACTGGACATATTCATCTTGATGTCGGGGTCCGTGTGCAATCCGGCGAGTCGCCTTATTCCACATTGTGTTGCAGGAATTAGGGGAAACTATGGACACTCATCGCACGCGGTCGCTGGGCGCGGCCGCCATTGCCTTAATGTTGATTTGCCTTGCTGTCGCAGCTCTTCGCGGTGTGGCTCCCGTGCTCGCCGATGGCGTTGCCGCAGCCAACCTAATCGAGATTAACGGCGATACGGCCACGGTTACCGTTAACCTGTATAAAGATGCCAACCACAATACTGCCCTGGGTTCTGACGCGGTGCTCTCAACCGATATGCTCTATGGGGCGTTCAGTGCGGTCTTTAAGGCGGAGTCCAAACCGACGGTCGATAAATATACGGCCGTGTATACGTTCCCGGATACCATCAATGTAAAAGATAATACCGGCGGAGATCTTTTGAATGGCACAGGGAGCGCTGCCACCAAGGCCGGCACATGGAGAATAGAGAAGAATAAGCTGTTCTTTACGTTTGACACCGAATGGTTGCAACGGCATCCGTCCGATGTGTACGTCGCTGCCGATTTTTCTTTTGAGCTGGCAAATAAGGACGTCGGCTCTGGCGATTCGACGAAAGTTAATTTTCCCGGAACAGGCGAAATCGACATTGCGACCAAAGACGGCAGCGTGACGGGAACGAAAGAAGGAAAGTTTTCTCAATCCGGAGGAGAGGGAAGAGTAACTTGGACTCTCAAACTCCAGGTTGAATCCCATGCGTCAAATGTCCAACTCACGGATGTGCTTGGCGAAAATTTTTCGTTCGTGCCTGGGTCATTTAGGCTCAACGATCAGAAGCTCAAACAACAGCCAAGCATAAATGGACAGACTGCACAACTGAATCTGGGTGATTTGTCCCAAGGGACCTATACGATTACCTATGACTCGGTTATGAATCCAAACGTTCCTGTAGATAATTATGTTTGGATTAACGAACTCGAGGGCTCTAAAAATAACGCTGCTTGGACATGGGGTCAAAGCAGCGAGAATTCGAATAACTGTGAAGGCTTAGCAAATAAGTTTCGCTACGACATGATCGGCAAGTCTCACAGCCTCGACAGCACACCGTCTGATATCACCTGGACGGTCACGCTTAATAACGGTGACATTAAAACCGACATGAATGGCTATAAATTCACCGATACCTTGGACGACAAGCAGGCGTATACAGGTAAATACATAGTTTATAAGGGTCTTGACGATCGCAATAAGATTGCCGAAGGCGATCTTAGTAATTCTGTCAATACGTTTAGCTATACCTTCTCGAATCTTTCCGAAGCGGATAGGTATCAGCCCTATCGCATTGTCTATCACACCATAATGAAGGACCAAGACTCGTACGAGCCGGTCGAGAATACAGCTAAAATCGAGCACGAGGGAACGACGGCACCGTCGGGAACGAGCACAGCAACGTTTGGGCGCGGAATCGTTGAGCAGCTGATTACCAAGGAACTGATATCGCTTGACGAGAATGGTCACGCTACCTGGACTACTCACGTAAAGATCCCTGAGACGGTCGATGTATCTCAAGTTAAGATTCTGGATACGTTCAGAAGTACGTACCTGCAGCACCTTAAAGTTGAATCGCTAACCGTAAAAATTGGTGACACTGCGCTCGCCGAGGGGACTAGTACGAGTGGAGACTATTATTTCTACACTCGTGATGAGGTAACGAGTGGCAACAAGATTAACTTTAATATCCAGATGCGTGCCACCGATACAGTAAAAGAAAAGCTCAGGGCCAACGGATACCAGATTGATGTCACGTACACGACTGTGACTGATAACCTTGACGGCCAGTATTGGAATCTGGCGGCAGTACAGTTTCCATTTGCCGGAAAGGACTTTAAGCAGTACTCGTCAGAGCCGTATTACATCGTTAATAACTCCGTGACGCCTGATGTGGACAAATCATCGGATGGTTTTGTGTGGAATGGTAACTTTGACTGGTCGACAATCGAGCGCGATTCGACTGAAAAGGGTGCTTGGATTGCAACGTGGACGGTCTACGCCAACCGCTATAAAACTCCTGCTAATGAATTCTATGGTGCTGGAAAGCTTGGCGGTCAGCCCATAACGATTAAGGATACCTTGCCGTCGGACGGAACTATGAGCTTTGTTCCCGGATCTGCCGCGTATACGCTCTATGCGAATCCCTATGAAGAGCGTGGCGACGCTGAGCGTGTGGTGGTACAAGACCGGAGCGTGGAAGGTACCGTTTCAGACAATGAAATTAGCTTCACCGTGCCTACAGATGGACTCGGAGACTATGCCGGCTATGTCAAGCTTACGTATAAAACGGCAATAAAGCGTAGCGTGCTCGACACTTCTACAAACTCGACCAAGCTAAAGAATTCCGCTCGTGCCGAGTCGGATGATAAGAAGTTCGGCTCCGGCAGCGGCACCGTCACCATCAATAACAACGTGCTGCTAAAGACCGGAGACCAGGTCGCCAACAGCAATCGCATCAGGTACACCATCCTTGTCAATGAATCGGCAGTTAACCTTAAGAGCGACAGCGACTTCCTTGAGCTCGTCGATGTCATGGATGCTCAATGCGCGCTGGTACCGTCTTCGGTTAAGGTGTACCAGCATAAAGACAAGGGTTGGAACTTGCTTGGCTCGGACGAGTACACCGTTGGTGCCGAGACCATCAAGGACGAGTCCGGCGCTGCGTGTACAAAGATGACGCTTAAGGTGCCCGATGGGTCGCATCTTAAGGTTCAATATGAGGTAATTCCTGCCGGCAATGCGGGCGAGACGGTCTCGCTTACCAACAAAGCATCGCTTACGGGCGTTTGGGACGGCGAGGAGAGTCATTCCAAGAATTGGGAAATTCAAAAGGCGTCTGGTTCGGCTGGCGGCAGCGGCTATGGTGTCACGGTGACCAAGGTCGACAAGAGCGATATCGAAAAGAAACTTTCCGGCGCTACGTTTACGCTCTATAAGGTTGATATGGGCATGGCTTTAACTGATGGCGTCGATGCGGCAAAAACGGTGTTTCAAGAGGTTTCGACGGGCGATAGCGGTACGGCGACATTTGGGACTGCCGACAAAAAGATGGAAGCCTATACGCTGTATTGCCTTGAGGAGACTCAGGCACCCGAGGGCTATAACGTCGTCGATAAGCCGGTGTGGATTATGCTCAAGGGCCAAGACGAGCAGCAGTATCGGGACGCGCTCGCGAAGGTAGCGGAGTTAAGGCAGAGGGATGCTGCCGTTGAGATTCCAACGGCAAGTACTGATATTACGGTTTACGATGCACCTTATTCTGGGAAGGTCACGATCTCGGCCACAAAGGTGCTTCAGGGGTCGTCGTTAAAGGAGGGACAGTTCTCGTTTGTGCTCAAGGACGCAAACGGCAAGGTCTTGCAGACCGTCAAAAATGGTGCGGACGGGAAGATTAACTTTAATCTGGATTACAGCAAGGTAGGGACTTACGAATACACCATCTGCGAAGTTGTCCCCGAAGGCGCTGTGAAAAACGTCAAGGATCATATTGCCTACGACGCAACCGAGCACAAGGTTATGGTCAAGGTGGAAAATGGCAAAGGCGAGCTCAAGGCCACCGTCACCTACGATGGCGTCTCTTCAACTCCGCCGACCTTTACCAATAAGTATTCAACTACGCTTCCCGCGGCGGGCGGCTCTGGTCTGACTATGACCTATCTGGCCGGCGCTTCACTGTTGTGCTTTGCGGCGACATGGATGCATGCTCGTCGCCAGCGCGATTTGAAGCGAGGTGAGCGTCGTGAATAAGATGTTCCGTCGCGCAATGGCTTTTGGAACGGTTATTTTGCTCGCGCTGGTTGCTTTTGCCGCAATGCCTGGAGTTGCCCGAGCGGGTGAGACCGGTGCCATTACAGTTGGCGGCACGGTCGCGGCTCGGTATAACGCATACCAGATTTTCGCGGCAACTGTTGCCGATAAAACCGGCGATGACCAAAAGGTTGCGACCGATTTGACGTGGTCGAACGACGCGGTTCGTCGGGCCGTTCTTCCCGTGCTTTACGATGCGGGGCTCGATAGCTCGGTGTCGACGGCGCAAGATGCCGCCGAATGGATGAATGCCAAGGGGCACATGACGAGCGCGCTAACGGTAAAGATCGCTCGTGCGATTTGCGGTGCCGGTGTTGCTTCCGTGGCCCTTAACGCGGGCACAACGGCCGAGCTGCCCAGCGGATACTGGCTCATCGTCGCCGCCGACGATGCCATCTCCCAGAACGAGGCCGGCACCGCGCCGGTCATGGCCCTGGTGGGCGGCAGCGCCGTCACCGTCAAGCCCAAGGCCGCGACCCCCAAGGTGTCCAAGCACGTGTTGGAGGACAGCACCGCCGCCTGGCAGAAGGCCGCCGACGCCACGGTCGCCGACGACCTGTACTGGCGCCTCTCGGCCACGGTCCCGGCGGGGCTCACGGCCTACGACACCTATACGGTGCAGTTCGTCGACACCATGGGCGCGGGGCTCGACCCCTCCAAGGTCACTGCGAGCATGCGCGTGTACGCGGCGGCGGGCGCGGACGGCGGCTTTGACGCGGTCCAGACCGGCAAGGACGGCCGCGCCGGCACCGAGACCGCGAAGGGCTGGACCGACATCACCGCCCAGTGCGGGGTCTCGGTCGAGGGCAATGCCTTCACCGTGCGCACCGGCGACCTGGTCGCCGCGCTCGGCGGGGCCGACGCCTTCACCGCGGGCGCCCGCGTGGTCGCCGTGTACAACGCGCCGTTGGGGGTCAACTGCAATCGAGGTGCTATCAAGGGCAACCCCAACGAGGTCTACCTGCGCTACCCGCGCTCTCCCCTCGCCGACCAGTCCGGCGACGCCGGTTTCACCCGCACGCCAAGCGACGATGCGACGGCGTACACTTGGGGACTCAGTCTGATCAAGCGTTCAAGCGCAGACGATAAGCCGCTCGCGGGTGCCAAACTGCGCATCATCGATGACCGCGGCCACATCCTAACGACTGACGGCGCGTGGTCGACGGATGCCGATGCGTACGTCACCACGGGCGCGGACGGCCATGTGGAATTGAGGGGTGTGGACGCGGGCGTCTACACCGTCGAGGAGGTCGTGGCTCCCAAGGGATACACCGCCTTTGAGGGTAAACGAGCGGTAACGGTTACGTCTGAGGGTCTGGACGTTAAGCAGACGGCAGCCGCGAAGCCCAAAGTGACCGTGTCGGCCGAAAGCCCTCTGCGGGTTGATGCCGTCGATGCTGGGACGGGTTCGATTGAGCTGTCGGTGCTCAACACCCCAAGCAAAGAAGCAAGTCGAGGCTTTATGCCCTCGACGGGAGATAGAACGTTGGTGCCGGTGGCGGTTTTGGCTGCCATCGGAGTGGTGGCTATTATTGTCGCGCTTGTCATCAAGCGGCGAGGAAATCGCCATGAAAAATAATTGCCCCCTTACTCAATGGCGCACTATCTCCGTAGCGAGTGACGCGCAGGCCTACCGACCTGATGATCATTGGTTTTGAAATAGGTACTAGAGAACCCTCCAAGAAAAGCGGGGCACCCGGTCGAATGTGGCCGGGTGCCCCGCTTCGTTTGTTGGTGCAAAGCAATCTGTCCCCCTTGCACCACCACAAAGGTGCCTGGCCCCTTTGTGGTGGTTGGCGGCTAAGCGGTGGGGAGTCCCGGCATGTTAGCCGGCTGCTGCGGCTTGAGGTGGGCGTTGCGCCAGATGATTTGGATGATGTAGCCGAGCATAAAGACAAAGGCCACGCCGCTGATGAAGTCGCCTACGAGGGGGATTGCCGTAAGCGCGCCCGCGGCGATGCCGCCCACGGCCGCCATGGCGTAACGGTTCTGGCTGTGTCCGACCATGCGGGCGATCGCGCACCCCGCAAAGGCACTCGACACCAATGCGATGCCGATAACGCCGCACAAGAGGGTTCCGGCAAGCGACAGGCCAGCGATAGAGATAATCAGCAGCAAGACGGCGGGGACGACAGCAATCGTACCCAGAAGACCGCTCACCCACAGGGGCGTGGGGCGCTGGTGGAGCATGCCGGCGGCACTGGCGGTCGCACGCGGAAAGGCGAGCTCGAGCAGCAGGGCGACAAAGCAGGTCGAGAGCGCCGCGGCGACGATGCCGCCGATGACATCGTTAAGGGTGGAAGTATCTTCGTTCTCGGTGCGGTCGATCTTAAGTGCGCCTACCTCGGCTCCAGCGGCACGCTCGGGATCCTCGGAGACGTGCGCGTTCACGGTGCCGGTAATGCGGGCATTCTTGCCCAAGACGAGCTTGTCGGCCCAAACCTCGACATCGCCCTCGACGGTGCCGTCGATGGTCACCGTATCGCCTGCAAGTGCTGCCGACTTGGTGGAGCCTCGCAGGGCAACCGTCTCGCCCATCGCGTAAAAACAGTTGGCAGAGCTGTCGGTGTTGAGCACAACGTGCTGACCGGCTACCGTGACGCTGCCATCAACCGTGGTCTTGGCAATGTCGATGGTGCGTGCCGCCAGACGGACGGCGCCGCCCACCGTGCAGTCGCGGATCGAGAGGGTATCGCCCGCGGCGATGATATCGCGGTCGATGGACGCATCGTCCAAGTTGAGGGCCTGGCCTGCCCAGTACAGGTCACCCTCGACACCGGACGGATTGGCGTCATTGTCGGTCGCAAGTATGTTTCCTGCGGTGTCCGTGCCGGCGAACGACGCCGTGGGAAGTGCGGTGAGCGCCAGCGCGATGAGCGCGAATAGGATGGTGATGCGGCCCCACGCTTTACGGCGCTGGGTCGACGGGAATTGATTGCAGGGCATAGTGAATCCTTCGTCAGATGCTCGACATGCACCTAACAGGGTACCCAACGCGTGGGCGCTCTAAAAGAGCCTCTCGGTTGCATTTCGAAGGATGAGTCCGCGCAATCTACTTTTTGCGGTGCAAAAAGCGTGCGATGTCGTCCTCGGTGGGACTTTTGATGTCAAAGCGCAGTGACAGCCAGCGCAGCCCCATGGTTATCGCAACGCATACGATCAACGCGGTGATGTTGCTGACGACGCCGCTCATGACAAGGCATACATAGCTCGCCGAGCCGGCGATGGCTGCGATGGCATAGAAGTTGGTGCGCTGGAAAATGCCCGGCACCACGCCCATAAAGCTGTCACGCAGCATGCCGCCGCCCACCGCGGTGAAAAAGCCCATCATGATGCACACCGCCGGCTCAAAGCCGTAGACCAGCGCTTTGTCTGCTCCGGTGGCGGCATAGATGCCGACCGAGATGATGTCGAGCAGAGGGATGAGTTTTTCGGGCTTGTCGACGATTGCCGGGAAAATGTAGATGATGGCCGCCGTGGCAATGGAAAGCGGGAGCGCCATCGGCTGGTTGAGGATGTAGACGTTGCCCACTTGCAGCGTCATATCGCGCAAAAGACCGCCGCCCAGGCCGCAAACCACGGCGAGCGCGACGGCGCCCACCAGGTCGAGCTTGTGCTCGCGCGCAACCAGCACACCCGAGATCGATGCCGCGACAACAGCGAACATCTCAAGCCAAAACGGAATAGCGACCATGGCATCCGAGGCATGTGAGGTAACGGTTATAGCGGCGACGACGGGCAAGATAGGGTCCTTCTGATTGTGGGTTTAGACAATGCCCGTACATAGTACATGGTTGGCGGGCGTGGCGACCCTATTGCTCGGTAAACGGTCGGGACTGGATGCGGGCGCGGGTTGGATAGGAGGGATGTCCAAATTTTGAGCGGAGCTCAAAATTTATTCGGTCGGCTTGCGCCGACCGCGCTGCGCTAAAAACGCGTCACGGGCGCGTTTTCTTTACGCTCCGCACCCTGACGGGTTCGAATCCCTCCTCCTCCGCCGTATTTGCTTGTTAGGGACTCAAAACAAAAAAGCTCCCATTCATGGGAGCTTTCTCAACCAAAATGGCGGAGGAGGAGGGATTCGAACCCTCGTGACCTTATACAGGCCAAACGGTTTTCGAGACCGCCGCATTCAACCACTCTGCCACCCCTCCGCGTGGGGTAAAAACAAAGCAGGCTCAAAGGCCTGCTTTGGAATTAACTGGCGGAGAGTCAGGGATTTGAACCCTGGAGACGCTTTTGACGCCTACACGATTTCCAATCGTGCTCCTTCGGCCACTCGGACAACTCTCCGTTAAATGCGAAAGTTAGTATACACGAGGAATCGCAAGGTGCAAGTCGAAAACTTAGCATTTTTTGATTCGCGGCGTCGCATGTCGCGCCGTAAGTGCACGATACAAGTAGCCTGACCAGCAAAATCGTGTTGAGTAAAATGTTTAAAAAAGGACGTTATAAGCCACGAGCGAACGAAGTTAAAAAATTTTTGGCAGTCGATTGGGCCACTGGTATGTATTTTGCGACCAAAGCTATGCGCCCGCTGACCTGCGGCTTAACCAAGTTTGTCCCCGCGGTGCCGTATCTTGCCCACAAATCCGTCAAGCATTTGGTCAGCATTTGGTTGGAATACGCATGAAACGCCGTGCGAGTATGGGCATATGTGGAGGTCATGAGGTTGTAGCTGCATATTCTTGCAGCCTAGGAGGTTGAAAGATATTATTACCAAGTCTTTTCCTGCTTCAGGCGCACCTTCACGACCTGAAGCCACATTTGCCCAGAGGAGGTGACAATATGAAGGCTTATGAACTGCTGTTCTTTGTTGACCCGTCGCTCGACCCCGAGACTCGTCTCGCTGTTATGAAGCGTATCGATACCACGATCGCTGAGGGCGCTGGCAAGGTCGACTCCGTTGACGAGTGGGGCAAGCGCAAGCTCGCCTACGAGATCAACGACCTCACCGATGGTGACTACACCCTCATCAACTTCCACGCAGATCCTACCCAGATCGCCGAGCTTGATCGCGTCCTGCGCATCACCGACGCTGTGGTCCGCCACATGATCGTCCGCCGCGACGACCAGGAGTAAGACTGTCGTTTTGGACTGGGCTTGTGCCCCAAGAGGAAGTAGTGAGTTATGAGCATCAATCGAGTGAACATCACCGGTAACCTCACCCGCGATCCCGAGCTGCGCGCCACCGCCGGCGGAACCCAGGTTCTGTCCTTTGGCGTCGCCGTCAACGATCGTCGCCGTAACGCGCAGACTGGCGAGTGGGAGGACTATCCCAACTTTGTCGACTGCACTATGTTCGGCACCCGCGCCGAGGCCGTGAGCCGTTTCCTGGCAAAGGGAAACAAGGTCGCGATCGAGGGCAAGCTGCGCTACAGCTCTTGGGAGCGCGACGGTCAGCGCAGGAGCAAGCTTGAGGTCATCGTCGATGAAATCGAGTTTATGAGCTCCCGTGGTGGCCAGGGTGGCTACGACCAGGGCGGTTACGCCCCCGCAGCTCCCGCGCCCGCAGCACGTCCCGCCGCACCGGTGGCTACGCCGCCCGCGGTCGACGTCTACGATGAGGACATCCCGTTCTAAGGGTTGTTCACCTATTTTTGAGTGAGAGGCGGCTTCGGCTCGCCGAAGTTGCCAAACGAAAGGTATTTTGACATGGCTAATGATTATTCTGCACGTCAGCCGCGTCGTAAGTACTGCCAGTTCTGCAAGGAGAACACTGAGTTCATCGACTATAAGGACACTCAGCTTCTCCGTAAGTACATGACCGACCGTGGCAAGATTAAGCCCCGTCGCGTCACTGGCGCTTGCACGCAGCATCAGCATGACATCGCCAACGCCATCAAGCGCGCCCGCGAGATGGCTCTCCTGCCGTACACCGTCCCCGTGGTTTCCTCTCGTGGCAACCGCGACCGCGGCTAAGAAGGGAGACGCATCATGAAGGTTATTCTTCTCGATGAGATCAAGGGCAAGGGCGGCGAGGGTGACGTCGTAGAGGTCGCTCAGGGTTACGCTGAGAACTTCCTGTTCCCCAAGAAGCTCGCTGTTGCCGCCACCAAGGGCAACCTCAAGCAGCTTGACGAGCGTCGCAACAACATCGCCAAGCGCGAGGCCGTCCGTCTGGCTACCGCCAACGAGACCAAGGCTGCCTTCGAGGGCAAGACGGTCACCGTTGACGTCAAGGTCGGCGACGAGGGCATCCTCTTTGGCTCCGTTACCGCCGCTATGATCGCTGACGCCATCAAGGCTCAGCTCGGTATGGACATCGACCGCAAGCGCGTCGAGCTCGGTAAGCCCATCAAGGTTGCCGGTGCCCACACCGTTGCCATCTCGCTGTACCGCGAGATCAAGGCCGAGGTTGTCGTTCTCGTCGGCGTTACCGCCGAGGAGCTCGCTGCCGAGGCTGAGGTTGAGGAGGCCGCTGAGGTCGCCGAGGCCGAGACCGCCGAGGTCGAGACCGAGGCTGCTGCCGAGTAGCATTTGCTGCAACGCAACAATCTTGTTCTAAGAAGGGCGCTCTGGGAGACCAGGGCGCCCTTTTATTTTCTACGCTCGGCGAGCGCCGTGGCAGGCGTTGCGGTGAGGTTCCAAATGCGGGGCCGTTTATCCGTTTCGTTCGGTGATGATTGCCGGGGTGCGGCCCGTTTTGGGACCGTGGCTGATACTATGGATGCTCGCAAGCGATATGAATGAGGATGCTCATGGCATATGACGACAGGGAGGCGGGGCTGACGGTCGAGGACCGTGGCTCCAAGTTGGGTCTCCCTCAAAACCAAGACGCAGAGGCCAATGTACTGGCCGCTATGCTGCTGTCGCCCGAGGTGGTCGAAGAGGCCCAGGTCGAGCTGCAGCCCGATGACTTCTACCGGCCCATTCATAAGACCATCTATACCGCGATGGTCGATATGTACAACAGCCGCATTCCCATCGACTCCATCTCGCTCATCGATTACCTGCGAAGCATCAACAAGCTCGATGCTGTGGGCGGCGAGGCGTACATTTTGGAGCTGATGGGTCAGACCCTGTCGCTCGTCAACTGGCAGCACCATGCCGCCATCGTGCGCCGCGACTCGATGCTGCGCGAGTTGATCGGCGCCACCAACGAAATCAACGCGCTGGCCTATAACGCCCCCACCGACACCAAAGAGGTCGTGGAGCTGGCCGAGAGCAAGCTGCTCAAGGTTACGGCGCGCGAGGTCAAGTCGAGCTACAAGACGCTGACCGAGTTTATGGTCGAGGCCTATAACGAGGCCGAGGAAGTGTGCCAGGCCGGTGGTCAGGCGGCGGGCGTGCCCACCGGCTTTCCGTCACTCGACCGTATGCTCATGGGTTTCCGCGAGGGCCAGCTCATCATCATCGGCGCCCGCCCTGCTGTAGGTAAGACGTCGTTCGCTCTGAACCTGGCGCTCAACGCTGCCGCCGCGGGTTATACAGTCGGCTTCTTCTCGCTGGAGATGTCGGGGAAGGAAATTGCCCAGCGCCTGATTTGCGCCTATGCCATGATGTCGATCAGCGACTTCCGCACGGGCCGCATTAGTCCCGAGCAGTGGGCCAATATCAACGAGGCTACGCAGACGTTGTCCAAGCTTGATATCCTGATTGACGATACGCCCGGTACCACGGTGACCGAGATCCGCGCCAAGAGCCGCCGCATGCTCCATAACAAGGAGAAGGCGATCATCATCCTGGACTACCTGCAGCTGGTGAGTCCTCCGCCGGGCCGTCGTTCCGAGAGCCGTACCGTCGAGGTCTCCGAGATGTCGCGTGGTTTAAAGATCATGGCCAAGGAGCTCAAGATCCCGCTCATTGCACTGTCGCAGCTGTCGCGTCAGGTCGAATCCCGTACCGGCAAGCGCCCGCAGCTTTCCGACCTGCGCGAATCGGGCTCCATCGAGCAGGACGCCGACATCGTCATGTTCCTGGACCGTTCTGCCGACGAGGCCGAGGCCTCGCGCGATGATCGACCCGACGAGGGCGTTACGCGTATCGTCGTGGCCAAGAACCGTTCGGGCCCGATCGGCGACGTCGACCTGATGTTCCTGCCGGCATCCACCAAGTTCTATGAGCTTGATGGGGCGCATGCCGAGGAGTAGGACAGGTGCCCGCTGCACGGGTATACTGGGAATGTTTTGTGCTTCTGCGCGCCATTGTGGCGTACAGACAGTCCATGAATGTAAGGAGTAAACATGCCGTCAACCGTTTTGGTCGGTGCCCAGTGGGGCGATGAGGGCAAAGGTAAGATCTGCGACCTGGTCGCCGGCGACTTCGATGCCGTCGTGCGCTACTCGGGCGGCAACAACGCCGGCCACACCATCGTCGTCAACGGCAAGAAGTACGGCCTGCACCAGGTGCCCTCCGGCATCATGTATTCCGATCATGTGTCGGTGATCGGTAACGGCTGCGTCGTCAACCCCAAGGTTGTCCTTGAGGAGATCGACATGTTCGAGGCCGACGGCATTACCACCAAGAATCTCAAGATCAGCGGCAACGCGCATATCATCATGCCGTACCACATCGATCTGGATGGTGCCTTTGAGCAGAAGCTCGGCAAAAAGAGCATCGGTACCACCAAGCGCGGCATTGGTCCGTGCTATCAGGACAAGATGGCCCGTATTGGCCTGCGTATGCAGGACATGCTGGATGAGGCGCTGTTCCGCGACAAGCTGGAGACCGCTCTTGCCCGCGTGAACCCCGAGCTCGAGCTGCTCTATGGCCTGCCCACCTACACCGTGGACCAGATCTGCGACGAGTACCTGCCGATGGCCGAGCGCCTGCGTCCCTACATCACCGAGACGAGCCTGCTGCTCAACAACATGATCGATGAGGGCAAGGACCTGCTGTTTGAGGGCGCCCAGGCGACGCTGCTCGATATCGATCACGGGACCTATCCGTACGTGACGTCTTCCAACTGCACCGCCGGTGGTGCCATTACCGGCTCCGGCATTGGCATGAAGAACGTCGACCGTGTGCTGGGCGTCATGAAGGCCTATATCACCCGCGTCGGTTCGGGCCCCATGCCCACCGAGCTTTCCTATGAGTCCGAGGCCGGCCACACGCTGACCGAGGAGGGCTATGAGTACGGCGTGACCACCGGTCGCCGCCGCCGCTGTGGCTGGTTTGACGGCCCCATCGCCAACTATGCCTCGCGCGTCAACGGTCTCACCGACATCGCCATGACCAAGCTCGACGTGCTTTCGGCCTTCGACACCATTAAGGTGTGCGTTGCCTATGACGTCGATGGCGAGCGCTACACGAGCGTGCCCGAGCACCAGGTGCGCTTTGAGCACGCCAAGCCCATCTACGAGGAGCTTCCTGGCTGGAAGTGCGATATCACCGGCTGCCGCAGCTTTGAGGAGCTGCCGCAGGAGGCTCAGGACTACGTGGCGTTTATCGAAGATCTGGCACACACCCGCGTGACGTTCATTGGCGTCGGCGCCGGTCGCGAGCAGATCATCAACCGATTCTGGAAGTAATCGGTTTATACGGTTATTGCGATATACCCCTTTGCAGCCCGGATGGGCGGCCGAGGGGTATATTTGCTTGTAAAGGGCCCGCGCGGAGCGGGCCGTTCATCCATAGAGGAGGCACCCTTGAAGGCGGACACTCAAACCATCGACATCCTGTTGTTGGGCAGCGGCGGCCGTGAGCATGCTTTGGCAGCAAAGCTCGCAGCATCACCGCGCGCCGGCAAGCTCTACATCGCGCCGGGTAACGGCGGCACCGCGAGCTGCGGCGAGAACGTTGTTCTCGACGACTGCGATCCTGCGGCCGTGGCGGCGTTTGCGCAGAGCCACGGATGCGGACTCGTGGTAATTGGCCCCGAGGCTCCGCTCGTGGCGGGCGTGGCCGACGCCGTACGCGCGGCGGGTATTCCCTGCTTTGGACCGGGTGCCGAGGGCGCTCAGATGGAGGGCTCTAAGCTGTTCTCCAAGCAGCTCATGGGGCGTGCCGGTATTCCGACGGCAGCCTATGGCTCGTTTACCGACGAGGCTTCGGCTCTTGCCTATGTGCGCGAGCAGGGTGCTCCGCTGGTCGTCAAGGCCGACGGCCTTGCCGCGGGCAAGGGCGTTATCGTGGCAACCGAGCTTGCGCAGGCCGAGGAGGCCGTGCGTGAGTGTTTTGGCGGCACCTTTGGCGATGCCGGCAATACCGTGGTCATCGAGGAGATGCTGACTGGCCCCGAGTGCTCGCTGCTGGCCTTTACCGACGGCAAGACCGTGCGTCCCATGGCCACCTCGCAGGATCACAAGCGTGCGCTCGAAGGCGACAAGGGCCCCAACACCGGTGGCATGGGCGTCTACAGCCCGGTACCCATCGTGACCGACGAGGAGCACGCTACGATGGTGAAGGTCATGGAGCAGACCGTGGCCGAGCTTGCTGCCGAGGGCATCGACTATCGTGGCTGCCTGTATGGCGGCTTTATGCTCACCCCCGCCGGCCCCAAGGTGCTGGAGTTCAACGCCCGCTTTGGTGATCCCGAGACGCAGGTCGTGCTCCCGCGCCTTAAGAACGACCTGGTCGAGGTCATGCTGGCCTGCGCCAACTGCGAACTCGATCAGATTGAACTCAACTGGCACGACGAGTGGGCCGTGGCCGTTGTACTGACGAGTGCGGGCTACCCCGGCAGCTACGAGAAAGGTAAGGTCATCACCGGTATCGAGGATGCCGAGGCCATGGAGAACGTGACCGTGTACCATGCCGGCACCGCCGTGGTGGATGGCCAGCTTGTGACCAACGGCGGCCGCGTGCTTGCCGTGACTGCACTGGGCGATACGTTTGAGAACGCTCGCAACCTTGCCTACGAGGCCTGCGAGAAGATTGATTTTGAGGGCAAGACCTTGCGCCATGACATTGGCCTGCGTGCGCTGCGCGGTCGCGACGCCTGGGACGCCTAAAATCCGAGAGGAATGAGACGGATGGACGAGAAGAACGAAGAGCTCGTGGACGCGCAGATCGTCGAAGAGGACGGCCGCATGTATGGGCACGCCGAGGGCGAGCCTGGTGGCGAGGTCGCTGACGAGCCGGCGCTGGTGCTGGGCGACGACGACCCGCACGATGCCGAGCTGCACGAGAAGATTCTTTCGGAGGAGTGCGCCTGGAAGGGCAAGATCCTCGACGTCCATCGTCTTGAGGTTGAGCTGCCCAACGGTCGCCGCAGCGCCCGCGATATCGTTCGCCATCCGGGTGCGGCGGCCGTTGTGGCGCTGACCGAGAGCGGCAAGATCGTACTGGTGCGTCAGTACCGCACCGCCATCGACCGCGTGACGGTCGAGATTCCCGCCGGCAAGCTCGATCCAGGCGAGGACCCGCTCGATTGCGCCAAGCGCGAACTGCATGAGGAGACGGGCTTTAGGGCTGGTCGCATTCGCTTTTTGACGTCGATTGTCACGTCCTGCGGTTTTTGCGATGAGATCATCCACATCTACTTGGCCACCAAGCTCGAGTTTGATGCGCCCAACCCCGATGATGACGAGTTCGTCAACGTTGACCTGGTGCCGCTGCACGAGCTGATCGACGCCGTGCTCGACGGCAAGATCGAAGACGCCAAGACCGTCGTGGGCGCCTTGGCTTGCGACAGCATCGCGCATAGACTAGGCGGAGCCGAGCTGTAACGAGTGGGGATAGCCCTGGGACAAGAACTACTGATTACTTTGTCCCAGGGCCTTATGTTGCTGATATTTCTTTGAGGACCACATGCTGAAGCGTTTTCTTTCGTATTACAAGCCCCAGATGGGGCTTTTTGTTGCCGATACTGTTTGCGCCCTGGTGCTTGCCGCCATTGACCTGGCGTTCCCCATTATTCTGCGCAATTTGACCGGAGGGCTGTTTACTCAGGGCCAGGCTGCCATTATGCAGGCGCTCGGCATGATCGCGGTGGGCTTGGTGCTGATGTATGCCATTCGTTGTGCCTGCCGCTACTTTGTGAGCTACTGGGGCCACGTGATGGGCGCGCGTATGGAGTCCAAGATGCGCGAGGACCTGTTTGATCAGTACGAGCGCTTTAGCTTTGCATACTTCGACCGCAACAGCTCGGGCGATATGATGAGTCGCGTGGTCAACGACCTATTTGATATCTGTGAGGCGGCGCATCACGTACCCGAGTGGATCATCATCTGCGGTATCGAGATTATCGGCTCGTTTGTGATCCTCTTTACCATCGCCCCGGTGCTGGCGCTTGCCATGGCCGTGGTGACGGCGGCGTTTGCGGTCGTCATGTTTTGGCAGAACATGCGCATGCGTGAAGTCTTTAGCGACAACCGCAAAAAAATCAGCGGCATTAATGCGCAGCTGCAGGATTCGCTGGCGGGCATGCGCGTGGTCAAGAGCTTTGCCAACGAGGAGACCGAGCGTGCCAAGTTCCGTGCCTCTAACGACCGCTACCTTTCGTCCAAGGAGAACATGTACCACGTCATGGGCGTTTATACCGCGACGTATGGCCTGCTCTCGGGTGTGCTCTATGTGATCGTGGTGCTGCTGGGCGGCTGGCTGGTCGCCCAGGGACAGCTGCAGGCGGTCGATATGGCGACCTTCGCACTCTATATTTCGCTGTTCTGTACGCCGCTCGAGACGCTCGTCAATTCGGCCGAAACGTATCAGAAGGCCATCGCCGGCTTTAAGCGCATGGACGAGGTACTTTCGACCGCGCCGGATATTCAGGATAAGCCGGGTGCCGTGGATCTGCGGGTGACGGCGGGCGCTGTTGAGTATCGCGACGTGTGCTTTAGCTATGAGGATGTTGAGTTGGACGAGGGCGGCGCTGACGGACGCCCTGTTATCGACCACATGGACCTGTCTATCAAGCCCGGCCAGACCATCGCGCTGGTTGGCCCCTCGGGCGGCGGCAAGTCTACGACTTGTTCGCTGCTGCCGCGCTTTTACGACGTGGCTGACGGATCCATCAGCATCGACGGGCAGGACGTGCGCGACGTGACGCAACAGAGTTTGCGCCGTGCTATTGGCCTCGTGCAGCAGGATGTCTACCTGTTTGACGGTACGATTGGCGAGAACATCGCCTACGGCAAGCCGGGCGCTACGGCGGGTGAAATCGCCGAGGCCGCTCGCCGCGCCAATATCGATGCCTTTATCAAATCGCTGCCGCAAGGCTATGACACGATTGTGGGCGAGCGCGGCAGCCGTCTTTCGGGTGGACAGAAACAGCGTATCGCCATCGCGCGCGTGTTTCTCAAGAATCCCAAAATCTTGATCTTGGACGAGGCGACGAGTGCTTTGGATAACGAGAGCGAGGAAGCGGTTCAGGAGTCGCTCGAAGAGCTGGCACGCGGCCGTACCACGATTATCATTGCCCACCGTCTCTCGACTATTAAGCATGCTGACGAGATTGCGACCGTTGAGCATGGTCGCGTTGTGGAACGTGGCACGCA
>CAKTWE010000011.1 GCA_934630385.1 uncultured Collinsella sp. | reverse complement strand
TCGCCGGCAAACAGCATGCGCTCAATCTCGTAGCGCACCATAATATGCAGCGGGTAGGTGAGCTCGTCGGCCTCGGTACGGATCAGTGACGGCTGAGCGATGTTTACGGCGTGGTAGAGCGTGTCCTCGTCCACGTTGCCGTAGACCTCGGGCGCGTGACGGCGCAGCACCTCGAGCAGCGGTCCCATAAAGGCGCGGCTGCGACCCACGGTGTTCTCAAAGAAGCGGCTCTGGCTCTCGTGGATGCCCATGGAGGTGCCACCCTCCAGGCACGTGCGCGCATAGGCGGGGTTCACGCCCAGCTCGTACATGGTGTGACCGGCCTCGTGGATGATGCTGTAGACGTTGGAGATGCAGTCGTCCTCGTAGATGTGCGTGGCGATGCGCGCGTCACCCACGGCAAAGCCCTCGCTAAACGGATGCTCGGTAAAGGCGAGCGTGGTATCGTCCAGGTTAAGGCCGACGAGCTTCATCAGGTCGAAGCTCATGGCTCGCTGGGCGGCCTCGGGCACATGCGCGTGCAAAAAGTTGGCAGTGGGCTGCTGTCCGCGCTCGCCGATGGCGTGCACGAGCGGCACGACGGTGGCCTTGACCTCGTCACAAAACGCGTCGAAGCTCTCGGTGGAAAGGCCGCGCTCGTACTGGTCGAGCCACACGTCGTATGGGTCGCGCTTGGGGTCCATGAGCTCGGCCTGATGCTTGAGCTGACAGACAATCTTGTCCACATAGGGCTCAAAGCTCGCCCAGTCGTTGGCTGTCTTGGCCTTGTGCCACACGGCGTCGGCCTCGCAGGTGAGCTTGGTCCAGGCTTCGGCTTCTTCGGTGGGAATGGCGCTTGCCTCGCGCTGGTCGCGGCCGAGCACGCGAATCTCGTCGAGCAGCTGCGGGTCGTCGATCTTTTCGCCTGTGACCGTCTCACGCGCGAGAGAGTGCACGAGCTCAACGGACTTTTTGCTGGTCAGGAGCTTGTGATGTTCGCCGGCAAGGGTGCCCATAGCATCGGCGCGGGCCGCGGCGCCGTTGGCGGGGGCAATCGTCGCGCCATCGAACTCGGCAATCTTGAGCAGGTACTCGCGGGTCCACAGCTTACCCTCGAGCTTGCGGAGCTTCTTGACGGCCTTGCCCGTCTTGGCGCTCTTAGGGGCCTTGGCCACGGCGGCATTGGCCTTCTTATCGAGTTTCTTTCCCATATACCTATATCCTTGATCTCGCAGACCGGACGCCACGGGTGGGCGTGCGGCCAGTTTGCACAGCTACCTGCCTTGTACCCAGTGCGAACAAAACGGAACGCGGCGATATGCTCGCAGAATGTGCTATCCTATAGCCCAATGCGTTGACGGAGAGGGCTTTGCCCGCCGCGTCGCCGGCAAGAGAGGGAAGGTCATGGGCTGCAAGCCTTCCTGCGGTGGCAAGGGCCAAGCGTTCACTCCCGAGCAGCAACCTCAACGGGCGCGCGGCCAGCGGCGGCGAAGCCCCAGTAGGGAAGCCGTGAGCCTCGCGACAAGAGGCGCAGAGTGGGCACGGCGGGCCAGACATCCGCCGGGTCAAACAAGGTGGTACCGCGGAATTCAACCGTCCTTGGGCAATGCACATGCCCGAGGGCGGTTTTTTGTTACCGAACCGGGCCGCGTTTTCGTAGCGCCAAGCGGCATCGGTCGCCCCGGCAAGCGAATGCGCGAGAGACGAAAGGGAAGACATGAGTCTGATTGATGATCTGGTCAAACTCGAGGAAGAGGCCAAGGAGCTCGTCGCAGGCGCCGACGACGCCGCCAAGCTCGAGGCTGCGCGCGTTGAGCTGCTCGGCCGCAAGGGCCGTATTACCGGTCTGATGCGCATGATGGGCAAGCTCGCCCCCGAGGATCGTCCCGTGATGGGCAAGCGCGCCAACGAGATGCGCCAGCTGATCGAGGGCATGCTCGACGAGCGCAACACCGAGATGAAGGCCGCCGCCCTCAAGCACGCACTGGAGCACGACGCCGTCGACATCACGTTACCGGGCATCCGTCCGCAGATCGGCCACCAGCACCTGATCAAGCAGATTATCGAGGAGGCCGAGGACATCTTTAGCGGCATCGGCTACACCGTCGAGTCCGGCCCCATGGTTGACACCTCCTACTACAACTTCACCGCGCTCAACGCCCCCATGGATCACCCGAGCCGCTCGGCCCGCGATACCTTCTACGTGGTCGACAATAACCCCGGCAGCGTCGCGCATCCCGAGGCCCACGCCCACGGCGAGTCCGACGTGCTGCTGCGCACCCAGACCTCGGGCGTGCAGATCCACACCATGGAGTCGCAAAAGCCGCCCATCTACATGATCTGCCCGGGCACCGTCTACCGTCCCGACACGGCCGACGCCTGCCACCTGCCGCAGTTCAACCAGATCGAGGGCCTGGTCGTCGACGAGGGCATCACCTTTGGCGACCTTAAGGGCACGCTCGACTACTTTGTTAAGTGCATGTTTGGCGAGGACCGCAAGACGCGCTATCGCCCGCACTTCTTCCCCTTCACCGAGCCCAGCTGCGAGGTGGACGTGAGCTGCCACGTGTGCGGCGGCAAGGGCTGCAACTTCTGCAAGCACAGCGGCTGGATCGAGATCCTGGGCTGTGGCATGGTCGACCCCAACGTCCTGATCAACTGCGGCATCGACCCCGAGAAGTACACCGGCTTCGCCTTTGGCATTGGTGCCGAGCGCGTCGCGGCCCTGCGCTACGACCTGCCCGACCTCAGAACGCTCATGACAGGCGATATGCGTTTCTTGAATCAGTTCTAGGCTGCGGCTTGCCCAAGCACGGCACCTCGGCGCTCATTCGTCGCTTGCGTACCAAAGTACGCGGCGCTCCTCTTTCGGGCCGATCTGCCGCACTTGGACAACCCTCGCTTTGTAAGGAATGTTCACAAAGTTGAAGTTTCCACCTGCATCTCTTCGCAGGCTTTCAGTATGAAAGGAGAGCTAGATGCGTGTTTCTTACGACTGGCTCAAGACCATGATCGATATTCCGGAGGATCCCAAGACCCTTTCGGACGAATATATCCGTACCGGCACCGAGGTCGAGGCGATCGACACCGTGGGCGAGTCCTTCGACCACGTGGTGACTGCCAAGGTACTCACCAAGACTCCGCACCCCGATAGCGACCATATGTATGTGTGCTCGGTCGACGTGGGCGACAAGAACCTCGACGCCGATGGCAACCCCGCCCCGCTGCAGATCGTCTGCGGCGCGCAGAACTTTGAGGCCGGCGACCACATCGTCACGGCCATGATCGGCGCAGTTCTGCCCGGCGACGTCAAGATCAAGAAGAGCAAGCTTCGCGGCGTCGTGTCCATGGGCATGAACTGCTCCGCACGCGAGCTCGGCCTGGGCGGCGACCACTCCGGCATTATGATCCTGCCCGAGGATACGCCCTGCGGCATGCCGTTTGCCGAGTACGTGGGCTCGAGCGACACCGTGCTCGACTGCGAGATCACGCCCAACCGTCCCGACTGCCTGTCCATGATCGGCATGGCCCGCGAGACTGGCGCCATCTTCGACCGCGATTTCCACGTTGAGCTGCCCGCCATCAAGGCGGAGACCGGCCGCGCGACCGACGACGAGCTTTCCGTCGAGATTGCCGACGAGGGCCTGTGCGACCGCTACGTCGCCCGCATCGTACGTAACGTGAAGGTCGGCCCCTCGCCCGACTGGATGGTCAAGCGCCTCAACGCCCTGGGCGTGCGCCCGCACAACAACATCGTCGACATCACCAACTATGTGATGATGCTCACCGGTCAGCCGCTGCACGCCTTTGATCTGGACACCTTTGCAGAGCGCGATGGCCACCGTCGCGTGGTGGTTCGCGCCGCCCAGCAGGATGAGAAGTTCACGACGCTCGACGGTGAGGAGCGCGTGCTCGACGCCGGCATGGGCCTTATCACCGATGGCGAGCGTCCCGTGGCGCTGGCCGGCGTTATGGGCGGCATGGATTCCGAGATCGAGGACGACACCGTCGACGTGATGGTCGAGAGCGCCTGCTTCAACGCCGGTCGCACCTCGCACACCAGCCGCGATCTGTCGCTGATCTCCGACGCCTCCATTCGCTTTGAGCGCCAGGTCGATGAGACCGGCTGCGTGGATGTCGCCAACGTTACCTGCGCGCTCATCGAACAGATCGCCGGCGGCGAGGTTGCTCCCGGCTATGTCGACGTTTTCCCCGCGCCCAAGACCATCGACAGCATTAAGCTGCGTCTGGCCCGCGTGCACGCCATTTGCGGTGCCGACATCGAGCCCGACTTTATCGAGCGTTCGCTTACCCGTCTGGGCTGCACCGTCGAGCGCGACGGCGAGGACTTTATGGTTACTCCGCCGAGTTTCCGTCCCGACCTGCCGCGCGAGATTGACCTGATCGAGGAGGTCCTGCGCCTGTGGGGCATGGGCCGCGTGACGGCGACCATCCCGGCTGCCAAGAACCACATCGGCGGTCTGACCCGCGAGCAGAAGCTCACCCGCAAGGTCGGCGAGATCCTGCGCGCCTGCGGCCTTAATGAGACCACGACCTTTGGCTTTGCCGCCCCGGGCGACCTGGAGAAGATCGGCATGTCCACTGAAGGCCGCGGCTGCCCCGTGGTGCTCATGAACCCGTTGGTCGCCGAGCAGACCGAGATGCGCCGCTCGCTGTTGCCGGGCTTACTGCAGTCCGTGGCCTATAACGAGGCCCACGGCACGGCCAATGTGCACCTGTACGAGGTCGGCAGCCTGTTCCATGGCCGCGAGAACGCCAGCCTGCCCAAGGAGACCAAATCCGTCGCGGGCGTGCTCTCGGGCCAGTGGAGCGAGCAGTCTTGGAACATGAAGTACCGCAAGCTGCGCTTCTTCTTTGGCAAGGGCATTGTCGAGGAGTTGCTCGTCCAGCTGCGCATCGAGAAGGTCCGCTTCCGTCCCGTCGAGGGCGAGGGCTATGCCTTCTTGCAGCCGGGTCGTGCCGCCGAGGTTCTGTCCGGCGGTACCGTGCTGGGCTGGGTCGGCGAGATCCACCCCGAGGCGCGCGAGGTCTGCGGCATCGACGAGGTCGTCGTTGCCTTTGAGCTCGACTTGGACAAGCTCATCAAGGGCGCCCGCAACCAGGAGAACTACCGCGAGTTCTCGCAGTACCCGGCCGTTGAGCACGACCTTGCCATTGTGGTCGACAACGCCGTGACCTGCGAGGATCTTGAGCGCCGCATCACCAGCGCCGGCGGCAAGCTGCTCGAGGGCGTGCGCCTGTTCGATGTCTACCGCGATCCGGTTCGTATCGGCAAGGGCAAGAAGTCCATGGCCTTTGCGCTCACGTATCGCTCGGACGACCACACGCTTACCAGCGAAGAGGTCGAGAAGGCGCACCAGAAGATCGTCACCAAGGTGTGCAAGGGCGTAAACGGCGAAGTCCGTTCGTAATCTTTACCGTTCGGAACCCGCCCCCTGCGGGGTTTTCACGGCAACGTCCTCGCCGCTTCGCGGCTGCGGGATGTTGCCTTAGAAAACCCCTCTCGGGGGCGGGTTCCTGCGTTAACCTTGTTGCGAGCGGACCGCACCTTCTTCCGGGTGACCGGAAAGTTGGGAGTACATGGGCCCTTTATTGGGCGGTGCGTGGACCTGGGTTAATAACGTACGTATTGCAAGAGCGTGCTGCGTTGTGGGCGGTGCGTCTTTTTGTTAGTATGCAGAGTCGGTGTTACGGATTGTTGGAAACGTAACACGCAACGTTCTGATTGAGAGGGCTCATGCATATTCCCGATAATTATCTGTCCCCGCAGACCGATGCCGTTATGGCGGTGGCGATGGTGCCCGTTTGGGTCCATTGCATCAAAAAGGTCCGCGCCACGCTCGATCGCGAGCAAATGGCTTTCCTGGGCATCTGCGCCGCATTCTCCTTCTTGCTCATGATGTTCAACGTGCCGCTGCCCGGCGGTACCACTGGTCACGCCGTTGGTGGTGCGCTCATCGCACTGCTGCTGGGTCCCGAGGCCGCTGCCATCGCGGTTTCGGTCGCGCTGGCGCTGCAGGCGCTGCTGTTTGGCGACGGCGGTGTTCTGTCCTTTGGCGCCAACTGCTTTAACATGGCCTTTGTGTTGCCGTTTACCGCTGCTATCGTGTTCCGTGCGCTCAACAGCCGTCTGCACGACAAGAGCTGGGGCACCTCGGTTTCCGCCATCGTGAGCGGTTGGGTCGGCCTGTGCCTGGCGGCCCTGTGCGCGGCGATCGAGTTTGGCATTCAGCCGATGCTCTTCACCAACGCCTCGGGTGCTCCGCTTTACTGCCCCTTCCCGCTGTCTATTGCTATCCCTGCCATGTTGGTCCCGCATATGCTGGTTGCCGGCGTGATCGAGGGCGTGGCGACGGCCGCCATCTACGGTTTCATTAAGAAGACGGCGCCGAGCGTTATCGTCGGGCCCGAGGCCGTCGATGGCCAGCTTGCTGCCGAGGGCACTGCTGCCAAGAAGACTTCCCTGATTCCCACGATCATTCTGGTTGCCGTGCTTGTCGTGGCTACGCCGCTCGGCTTGCTTGCCACCGGTGACGCTTGGGGTGAGTGGGACGCCGAGGGCGCCGCGACCGCCGTTCAGGAGGCTGGCGACGACAGCCTGCAGGCTTCGGTCGGCCTCGATACCCCGACCTTTGCCGACGCTCTGCCCACGGGTGATTACCTGCAGGCCTATTCCGAGGAACAGGGTCTTGGCTTTGCCGGCCAGGCTGCCATGTATATCCTTTCCGGCGTGATTGGCGTGGCGGTGCTCACCATCGCATTCCGTCTGATTTCGCTGACGGTTAAGGAAAGCGGTGCTCATGGCAATAGCCGAGCTGCCTAGCTGGCTTGCGGTCGAGCAGCGATACGAGCCCGCGGGCGCTCGTCATCGTGTGATGCAAAAGAATGTCCTGCACCTGGCGAGCCTGCTTGAGCGGGTTCGCTTGGGCGGCGGCGCATACAAGGGCGGGTCGATAATCGACCGCGCCCTTTCTTCCGTTTCGGCCCCGGCACGTTTGGTGGGGATATTCGTTTGCGTTCTGTGCGTGTGCCTGACGCAGAACCCGCTGTACCTCATGTTGATGGCGGCGATCGCGTTGGTGCTCGTTGCCGTGCGCCCCGTACGCGGGCTGCGCGCGACTTTTGTACCGGCGCTTGGCGCTGCGGGGCTCGCGGTGGTTCTGGCGTTGCCCGCCCTGCTGCTGGGCGCGTCTGCCACGGGTGCCATGCTCAAGATCGCGCTCAAGACCTTCATTAATGTGTCGTTGGTGCTGGGTGTTTCGTGGACCCTTACGTGGAGCCGCATGTCGGCGGCGCTCAAGATGTTACATCTACCCGACGAAGTTATCTTTACGTTTGATATGGCGCTCAAGCACATCGAGGTGCTGGGTCGCACGGCGCACAATCTGTGCGAATCGGTCATGCTGCGCAGCGTGGGTCGTGCGCCTGCGGGTTTTTCGCGCACCGACTCGCTGGCGGGTATCATGGGCATGACGTTTATCAAGGCGATGGAATGCAGCCGCGCAATGGACGAGGCTATGCTGTGCCGCGGCTTTGCCGGTGCGTATCCGGCTCCCGCGCGGAGCGGCTTTGGCTGGCACGATGTCGTTTACGCGGCCGTTGTGGTTCTGCTTGCCGTGCTGTGCGCGGTGCTGTAACGCGGGCGGTCGAACCGTCGATATGAATAGGGAAGGGCGACGTTTTGGCAAACGATACAAATGGCGCGATGGGCGCGAGCGGCGCTGCTAGCGCCGAGACAACGCCGCTCATCGAGTTTCGCGACGTAGTGTTTTCCTATGCGGGACATACGGTTGTCGATGGTGTGTCGCTGCAGGTCGATCGTGGTGAACTCGTTGCCCTACTCGGTCCCAACGGCTGCGGTAAGACGACGATTATGCGCCTTATTAATGGCCTTGAACTTGCGGACGCAGGGGCATACCTGTTTGACGGGCACGTGATCGATGCGGCGTTTCTAAAGGATTCCGCAGCCGCTCAGCGTTTTCATCAGCGCGTGGGCTTTGTGTTCCAGAATGCCGATGCTCAGCTGTTCTGCGCTACGGTGGGCGAGGAAGTTGCTTTTGGTCCCGCGCAGATGGGGCTGCCGGCAGACGAGCTCGAGCGTCGCGTGCGCGATGTCATGGGGCTGTTCCAGATTGCCGACCTGGTCGATGCCTCGCCCTATCAGCTTTCGGGCGGGCAAAAGAAGCGCGTTGCGCTGGCTGCGGTGGTGTCGATGAACCCGGATATCTTGGTCCTCGACGAGCCTACCAATGGGCTCGACGAGGATTCATGCGACATCGTGGTCAATTTCTTGCTGGCCTACGTCGCAGCCGGTAAGACGGTCTTGATGAGCACACATCACCAGGATTTGGTGCGACGCCTGAGTGCCCGTGCAATCTATATCGATCGATATCACCATGTGGTCGAGGCGCCCGTGCCGTCGTATGGAACCGAAAGCGGTGCTACGGACTAGTTGCTGCGTAGAGCGTGCGTAGCCGCCTGCGCGGCTTTGCCGTGATGGTATAGTTATCCAGGTTTTTATGGGGGTGGCTATGCCAAGCTGGAACATTCATATCGCTCAGACGGAGCGTTTGCTGGAGCGCACCGGTGCGCTTGCCAATAGTGTGCGCGACCGCAATGCCTTTTTGTTTGGCTGCGTGGTTCCGGACATTTTTGTGGGCTATATGGTCCCTGGCATCGCCGATCCCATCCCGTATCGCATTACGCACTTTGCAAAGCCCGAGCCTATTCCTAAGCCTCGTGAGCATGAGTTCTGGGATACCTATGTGGCACCGTTGCTTAAAAGTTCGCCCACCGGTGCGCCAGCCGCGGCGACCTCGATTATCGAGGAGCGCGAGCGACTGAATCGCGTGCACTATCCCCAGCGCTACAGGGATGCTGAGCCGGTTGTCGGTCCCGGCGCTCGTGAGTTCTCGCTTGCGTCCGAGGACGTGGCGCAGTCGTTGCTCGATTTAACGCTGGGCGTCTGGTCGCATCTGGTGGCCGATACCGTATGGAATACGCGCGTGAATCAGTACCTGGAGGCGCACGGCGGCAAGCCGTGCGAGGAATTCCGCATTAAAAAGCAAGGCGACTTTGACTGGTTTGGCAAGACGCTCGGCATTGTTTCGATTCCGCGCGCGACCGATCGCCTGTATACTGCGGCGACGCGTTTTGGGCAGTATCCCATCCATAAGGAGTATGTGCTCAAGACCATCGGCGTTATGCACGAGATCGTGCGCGAAAACCCCGGTGAGCCCGACCATCCGCCATACCGCCTGCTGACCGAGGAGTTCTTCGACGCAACGTTTACCGAGGTCATCGAGCTGACCGAGGCGGGCTTTGCGGCTCGCGTTGCCGCTTCTGACGTCTCCGCAGTCCCTCTGATCGCTAGCTGCTAGCCGGCCGGCTTGACGGCGAACAGTTCATCCCAACTGACTAACAACTCCCGTCGCAGGGCATCTTCGATGGTACGTTCCCGATCGGCCTTTGGAATGTAGGGGAGCCCCGCCTTTTTGTGGATGAGTTCGGCGATGTTATCAAAGCTCTTCTTGTCCTTGATCTGGTCGTAGGTAATTTGTATGACATCGTAGCCCATGCTGGTGAGCGCGGTGGTGCGTTCGGCATCGGAGAGGCTTGCGGTTTCGCTGCCATGGGCGGAGCGGCCTTGGCATTCAAGGATGACGCCCATGCTGTCGGTGTTGCTTTCTATGAGGATATCGGCGTAGCAGCAGGTTTTGTCATACAGTGAGCGCGCGGCGTCGCTGAGCGGGATGCGCACGTTGTTTGCGATGTTGATGCCCATGCCGCCCACGTCGCGGGGAAGTGAGGCGAGTATGGATGTTTGGACTTCGAAAGGTGAGGCAGTTTGCCCCGTCATGCGTTTCGCGGCCCAACGGAGTTGCTTGACGCCGCGCAGGCCTGCGGCCTGCTTGGCGAACGCGGCGATATCCGCTGCGGAAAGAAGTGGCGTGCGCTTCCATAGGTTGGTGTCCTTGCCCTTGGTGTCGACAACATGCTTCCAACCACAGTCGGGCGGAATGAGCTTAAGCGAAATGGCTTCATCGAGTTGTTGTTGCGTTCGCTCGCAGGGCTTAAACACTGCAAAGGAGCCGCACATCTCGTAGCAAGCCATGAGTAACTGGTTGCGTGAGACCTGCGTGGCAAGGCTGAGCAGCGTAAACTCGGGCGACGTGACATCAAATCCATGCTCAGTCTGCCTAAACGACCCCGGAGGGGGCTCTTGGGTTAGCAGACGGCTATGAAATAGCTTTCCGTTCGCGCGCTGTTTTCTTTCGCTCACGAATCTCCAAACTGGTGTGCCGAGCAAGTCTTTAAATACTGGCTGTTTTGAGTAATGCACCAAGCGATGGTCATGGTCGGGCGGCAGGATTGCCGGATAGAGTCCCAGTATCTGGGGCGGGATGCGATAGTACTGAAAAGCCGTGGGTCCGCAGGCAAGAAATGACATAGCGATCCGATCGTTTGAGCGTAGTTTGGGCTAGAAAAGCTATCGGTTTCGGAAGTGCGGGGAAAAAGACAAACGGGTCAACCACAAGCGGTATTTAAACCAACTTTATCAGGGGTTTTGTTGAAATAAAAGGGCTTGTGCTCGGGGGTAAGCAATTTTTCCCCGCACTTCCGAAAACGCGGTCGATTTGGACCTTGCTAAAACGATTTATCAGCCCTGTGTGAGGTGTGGGTTTGCCACCGGGCGAACACTTTTAGCGCTTGGGGCTTTATTTTTTGGGCCTCGAAGGGCGGACTTCGCGCTTTTGGTAAAGAAATGAGTGCGTGTTTTGCCATGTGCCGGCATTGGCACAGAAAAAGGACCCGGAAGGCTTTGCCTTCCGGGTCCTTTGCAATGCAAATCTGCTTGCAAGTGCGATTTAGCGCACCTGAGCGACGTAAGCGACGTTGGTCGAGGAGACCTTGTCCTCGAGCTGGACGCTCATGCGGGGATCGCCGGCGGTGGCGACAGTCAAATCGCCAGTCTCGACGTAGCCGAGCTCCTTAGCGGTCTCGATCGCCTTGACGATCGTGCCGTTAACGGTGCCCTGGGTAATCTCGGCCTGATGCGGGATAACGCCCCAGTACATAATCATCTGCTGGACGGCCCACTCGTGGCGGGAGAACGCGCAGATCGGCATGTTGGGACGGAAGTGCGAGATCAGGCGAGCGGTACGACCGGTGGTCGTCGGCACGGTGATGCACTTGGCGCCAACGGTGGTAGCCATGTTCACAGCGGACATACCCACAACGTTGTTGACGACGCGTGTGCCGTGAGCATCGGCCGGAACCTCGAGCGGAGCGTGGGCCGGGAGGTACTTCTCGGTCTCGAGAGCAATGCTGGCCTGCATCTTAACGGCCTCGACCGGGTACTTACCGGCAGCGGACTCGCCAGAGAGCATAACGGCGTCGGTGCCGTCGTAGATGGCGTTAGCAACGTCGGCAACCTCGGCGCGCGTCGGGCGCGGGTTCTGCTGCATGGAGTCGAGCATCTGCGTAGCGGTGATGACGGGCTTGTAGGCCGCGTTGCACTTGGCGATGATCTCCTTCTGGATGTGGGGAACGAGCTCGGGCTTGATCTCGATGCCCAGGTCGCCACGGGCGACCATGATGCCGTCGGAAGCCTCGAGGATCTCGTCGAAGTTCTCGACGCCCAGGGCGCACTCGATCTTCGGGAAGATCGTCACGTGCTCGCCACCGTTCTCGCGGCAAAGCTTGCGGATGCCGCGGACGGACTCGCCGTCACGGATGAAGGAAGCGGCGATGTAGTCGATGTTCTCGGTCAGGCCAAAGAGGATGTCCTGACGATCGCGCTCGGTGATAGCGGGCAGCGAGATGTTGACGTTGGGCATGTTGACGCCCTTGCGCTCGCCGATCAGGCCGTCGTTCTTAACGACGCAGGTCATGTCCTGGCCGCTGACAGACTCGACCTCGAGGGCAACCAGGCCGTCGTCGATCAGGATAAGGGAGCCCTTCTCGACCTCGGAGGGCAGAGCCAGGTAGTCGAGGGAGATGTGCTCAGAGGTACCGTGGAAATCCTCGGACGTGGGCTGAGCGGTAACGACGATCTTATCGCCGGTCTTGACGGCAACCTTTTTGCCGTCGACCAGAAGGCCGGTGCGGACCTCGGGGCCCTTGGTGTCGAGCAGGATGCCGACGGGCAGACCGAGCTCCTTGGAAATACGACGGACGCGCTCGATGCGACCGTGGTGCTCGTCGTAGGATCCGTGCGAGAAGTTAAAACGGGCGACGTTCATGCCCGCCTTGATCATCTCGCGGATGGTCTCGTCGCTATCGCAGGCGGGACCCATGGTGCATACAATCTTAGTGCGCTTGTACATTCAGACCTCCATCTGACATCGTCTTGCGCTGATAGATAAACCATAAGAAATAAAACTGAGATGATTATAACGAAATGCCGACCGAATACCCCAAAAAATCGACCGTATGCCGAATTAGAAGTTCATTTTTTGCGGGAAAAACGGTATATGAAAAAACTTTACCAACCGTTCTAACCGCTGCTATCTGGGCGATATTTCAGTTTGCCAATGCGCCGAAGAAAAAACGTTTTATCAATCTTGAGCATCACACTGTCTGCACCGTTGCGCCTGTGCCGTGTTTCCAGATGGAATGTTTTGGCTAGACGCGTCGCTTTGGGGTACCATAGCTCCACTATCAACTGCCGCTCAGCACGGCAGCCTTGATGAGCCCTTGCCCTTCTCCTGGGAATTATGATCGGGCATCAATCTGCTGAGTGGCCCGAATCCCAGGAGGGGACTCTATATGCAAAAGGAATACCTGTCCGCCGCGGCGGAGGTGCTCAGCGACCAAGGTGTCGATGAGAACCTCGGCCTGAGCACAGGCGAGGCGTCGTCGCGTCTTGCCAAGACAGGCCCTAACAAGCTTGAGGAAGCCGAGAAGACACCGCTGTGGAAGCGCTTCTTTGAGCAGATGGCCGACCCCATGGTCATCATGCTGATCGCGGCCGCGGTTATCAGCGCGCTCACGGGCATGGTCAAGGGCGAGGCGGACTTTGCCGATGTCGCCATCATCATGTTCGTCGTTATCGTCAACTCGGTGCTGGGCGTGGTCCAGGAGGCTAAAAGCGAGGAGGCCCTCGAGGCCCTGCAGGAGATGAGCGCGGCGCAGTCCAAGGTGCTGCGCGACGGCAAGCTCGTGCACCTGCCGAGCGCCGAGCTCGTGCCCGGCGACGTGATCATGCTCGAGGCGGGCGACTCCGTCCCGGCTGACTGCCGCGTGCTCGAGAGCGCCACGATGAAGATCGAAGAGGCTGCACTCACCGGCGAGTCCGTGCCCGTAGAGAAGCACGCCAACGTGATCGAGCTTGCCGCGGGCACCGACGACGTGCCGCTCGGCGACCGCAAGAACATGTGCTACATGGGCTCCACCGTTGTGTACGGCCGTGGTCGCGCCGTCGTGGTCGGCACTGGCATGAACACCGAGATGGGCAAGATTGCCGGCGCCCTGGCCGAGGCCAAGGAAGAGCTCACGCCGCTGCAGGTGAAGCTCGCCGAGCTCAGCCGCATCCTTACCATCATGGTTATCGTCATCTGCGTCGTGATTTTTGGCGTCGACATCGTCCGCCACGGCGTGGGCAACGTTCTCACCGACCCGACGGCCCTGCTCGACACCTTTATGGTCGCCGTCTCGCTCGCCGTCGCCGCCATCCCCGAGGGCCTGGTCGCCGTCGTGACCATCGTGCTGTCGCTCGGCGTGACCAAGATGGCAAAGCGCCAGGCGATCATCCGCAAGCTTTCTGCTGTCGAGACACTCGGCTGCACGCAGACCATCTGCTCGGACAAGACCGGCACGCTTACCCAGAACAAGATGACCGTCGTCAAGCACGAGCTCGCTGCGCCCAAGGAGAAGTTCCTGGCAGGCATGGCGCTGTGTTCCGATGCCCAGTGGGACGAGGAGCTGGGCGAGGCCGTGGGCGAGCCGACCGAGTGTGCACTCGTCAATGATGCCGGCAAGGCTGGTCTTACTGGCCTGACTGCCGAGCACCCGCGCGTGGGCGAGGCCCCGTTCGACTCGGGCCGTAAGATGATGTCCGTGGTCGTCGAGACCCTGGACGGCGAGTACGAGCAGTACACCAAGGGCGCGCCCGACGTGGTGATTGGCCTGTGCACCCACATCTATGACGGCGAGAAGGTCGTTCCGCTGACTGAGGAGCGCCGCGCCGAGCTCGTGGCGGCCAACAAGGCCATGGCCGACGAGGCCCTGCGCGTGCTGGCGCTGGCGAGCCGCACCTACACTGAGGTTCCCGCCGACTGCAGCCCCGCTGCGCTCGAGCATGACCTGGTTTTCTGCGGCCTGTCCGGCATGATCGACCCGGTCCGTCCCGAGGTGGCCGACGCTATCCGCAAGGCGCACGACGCCGGCATCCGCACTGTCATGATTACGGGCGACCACATCGACACCGCCGTGGCCATCGCCAAGCAGCTGGGCATCGTCGCCGATCGCAGTCAGGCTATCACCGGTGCCGACCTCGACCGCATGAGCGACGAGGAGCTCGACGCGCACATCGAGGATTACGGCGTGTACGCCCGCGTCCAGCCCGAGCACAAGACCCGCATCGTTGAGGCTTGGAAGTCGCGCGACCAGATCGTGGCCATGACGGGCGACGGCGTCAACGACGCCCCGTCCATCAAGCGCGCCGACATCGGCGTGGGCATGGGCATCACCGGCACCGACGTCACCAAGAACGTCGCCGACATGGTGCTCGCCGACGATAACTTTGCCACCATCATCGGTGCCTGCGAAGAGGGCCGTCGCATCTACGACAACATCCGCAAGGTCATCCAGTTCCTGCTTTCGGCCAACCTTGCCGAGGTGTTCTCGGTGTTTATCGCCACGCTCATCGGCTTTACCATCTTCCAGCCGGTGCAGCTGCTGTGGGTGAACCTGGTCACCGACTGCTTCCCCGCGCTCGCGCTGGGCATGGAGGATGCCGAGGGCGACATCATGAAGCGCAAGCCGCGCAACGCCAAGGACGGTGTTTTTGCCGGCAATATGGGCCTGGACTGCGTTGTCCAGGGCCTGATCATCACCGTGCTGGTGCTGGCGAGCTTCTTTGTGGGCGTGTACTTTGACATGGGCTACATCCACATCGCCGATATGATCGCCGGCAATGCCGACGAGGAAGGCGTGATGATGGCGTTCATCACGCTCAACATGGTCGAGATCTTCCACTGCTTTAACATGCGCAGCCGTCGCACGTCGCTGTTTAAGATGAAGAAGCAGAACATGTGGCTGTGGGCCTCTGCCGCGCTGGCGCTGGTGCTGACGGTGATCGTAACCGTGCAGCCGACGCTTGCCGAGATGTTCTTTGGTCCCGTGACGCTTGAGCTCAAGGGCGTTGTCGCCGCGCTGGTCCTTGCCTTCCTGATCATTCCGCTGATGGAGATCTACAAGGCGATCATGCGCGCAGTGGAGAAAGAGTAACGTTCCTGTCCGGGCCCGACCGCCTGCGGGGTTTCCACGGGCACGTCCTCGCCGCTTTGCGGCTGCGGGATGTGCCCTTAGGAAACCCCTCCCGGCGGGCGGGCCCTGCGGTATCCTTGCTGGCTTTTCTCCCGCGCGGATGATAAAGGGCTGAGGGAAAGTATGTGAGTCGGTCGAGCGTTTGCTCGACCGACTCTTTTTTGTGGGTAAAATACCTGCTCAGTTGTGATTTTGGGTGCTGGGAGGCGTTTGTGGCTAAGGCTAAGGCTAAGGCGAAGAAAAAGACGACGGGGGCGCGGGCTAAGCGTGATCGTCGTCGGAAGCTTGCGACCGAAGCCCCCACGTCTGCCGAGGAGTTGTTGGCGAGCGTGCCGGGGCTCGATGCGTTGCAGGATGTTCCGGCGTTCGACGATCTGCCGGTCGATGTCGCCCAACAGGCAGCCTTCGATGATTTTTGCGCGCAAGCCGAGGAATCAGAGCAGATGCAGCTGGGCGCCGTGGTGCGCCTGGACCGTGGGTTTCCGCTGGTGGCGACTGCCACTGATACGTTCCGCGCCGAGCATGCCGTAGGATTTGCCAAGTCGCGCGGCGAGGACGAGGTCCTGCTGCCGGCCGTGGGCGATCGCGTGGCGGTGCGCCGTGCGCCCGGCCACGACATGGGCGTGATCGAGTGCGTGCTGCCACGCCGTACGAGCTTTGAGCGTTGGCGTGGCCGTGCCCGTGGCGAGCGTCAGGTGCTCTGCTCCAACGTAGATAGCGTGCTGATCGTGCAGGCGCTCGGTGCCGGCGAGGTGCTGCTCGACCGCGTGGCACGCTCGCTGGTGTTGGCGCTCGACTGCGATGCCGAGCCGGTGGTGGTACTCACCAAGGCCGACCGCTGCGAAGCCAAGGAGCTCGAGCGCGACCTGGATCGTGTGCATCGCTTGGTTGGCTCGGACGCGCGCGTGATCGTGACGTCTTCTGCCGAGGGCCGCGGCTTAGACGAAGTGCGCGCCTGCGTGCCCGCCGGGAGCTGTGCCATGATTTTGGGCGAGTCGGGTGCCGGCAAGTCGACGCTGCTCAACGCGTTGTTGGGCCACGACGCCCTGGCTACCGGCGGTGTGCGCGAGCGCGATGACCAGGGCCGTCACACTACCGTCGCGCGTGTGATGGTGGCGCTGCCGGGCGACGCCGGCGTGATCGCCGATGCGCCGGGCCTGCGGAGCCTACCGCTTGTGGGCCACGAACGGGGGTTGGCTCGCGCGTTTCCCGAGATCATCGAGGCGTCGCGCGCGTGTCGGTTTGGCGATTGCACGCACACCCATGAGCCGGGTTGTGCCGTTCGCGAGGCCGAGGATGCGGG
Organism: uncultured Collinsella sp.; assembly: GCA_934630385.1. GTDB lineage: Bacteria > Actinomycetota > Coriobacteriia > Coriobacteriales > Coriobacteriaceae > Collinsella. Next base: position 21,851 of record CAKTWE010000011.1, on the reverse strand, counting down.
ACAGATCGACAGCCTGCGCCTGGAGACGTTCCAAAACTTGGCGTCATCCATGCGCGTGAGTGCCCAAATGCTCGATCCCGATGTTCATCTGTAATTGATTTTTCCTATGACAGCCGTCTCCTAACTGCTTGGGAGGCGGCTTTTTGTTATCGAAATGCTTCGAAACATGCGTTTTGGTGACGTGCTGACCAAAACCTTGCCGCGAACTTGACGGCTTGGTCAGTTTTTGGTCGGCGATTGGTTTGACCGTGAAACCCGGGATCGCCGTCGCGTCGTTTTACGTCTTGGTCGCCCAGACAATGGTGGTATGGGCATTCGCCCGCCACTGCCATGAGAGGAGCGGCCGTGAACAAGAGCAAGCGCATCGCCATCAGTCTGGCCACGGGCGTGCTTGCCGCGGCTCTTTGCATGGCTTACGGGTCGTCGATTCGCTCGCAGGCCGATCAGGCCCAGGCCGAGACGTTGGCAAAATACGGCGGCGACCGCGTCGAAGTATGCGTCGCGGCACGCGATATCGACGCCGGTGAGACGCTCGACGAAACCAACGTCATAACCCAGGAGTGGTTGACGAGCCTGTTGCCGCGCGACGCGGCGACCGAGCTGCGCCAGGTGCGCGGCGACGTAACGACCTCGCGCATTCCCAAAAACGCCGTGGTCTGCGATGTCTACACCAAGGCCGAGAACCACACGCTCGAGGTGCCTAAGGACAAGGTTGCCGTTTCGGTGGCGGTCGATGCCGAGCATTCGGTGGGCGGCGCTACAGGCGTCGGGAGCTATGTGGACGTATACGTACAAAAGGACGGCGTGACCGATCGTTTGTGCGGCGCGGGTGTCATTGATACCAGCGAGGAAGCAGGCACCTCGCGCGAAGGCAAGATCGAGTGGGTGACGCTGGCGGCGGACCCTGATGATGTCAAGGAGTTGCTGGGTGCCTCGGGCAAGGGAACGATCAGCCTGACGATCCCTGCCACGGCGCGCGGCAAACGGAGCGGAGGCGACGAGTGATGAAGGCGATCTGGCTTGCGTGTTGCGCGTGTGGCGATTACGGGCTGCTACAGCGTGAGGTCGAGAGCCGTGATGCGGGTGCGCAGGTGCTGCGTGTCGGCGACTTGGATGGCCTGGTGGCCATGGCGCGCGCGTTTCCTTCGCGCCGCGGGGCGGCCATGATCGCGGCGGCGCCGTTTGCGCCTGCCGATGTGCGGACGACGGTTGCGCGTCTGACGTCAGAGGGCCGTGTGGGGCGCGTGGTCGTGTTGATAGAAGCGCTCGATCCGTCGGATATCGAAGGACTGTTTCGTGCGGGGGCGACCGAGGTCATCGCCGCGCACGGTATATGCGGCAACGGGCGCGCGGGTGAGGGAGCGGCCGATCCCGATCGGCTTTTGCCGATCGAACCCGATGCTTTTGTTGATAGGGAAACCGGGGCGCCTCGCGCTACAGGAGGCCCGCGTGTTGATGATTGTGGAAAAGCGGAAGCCGAGCATGGTCGGCGTCCCCGGGACCCCCTTGCATACGATGAGACCGGAGTGACAGCGCCGTATGGTGATGACCCTCTGGCAATGGATATGGGGTACGTGCACGGTGTAAGCCTGGCAGACGGACTCGATGAGGTCGAGGGCTTTGCCGCGGGTGAGGGCTCATTTGGCGGGGTGCCACCCGCGCAGGCGGTGCCGCCCGCACGTCCTGCGCCTGCCGATTCGGCCGTGCCGACAGGGCCGCCCGCCATGCCGGCTTGGGCACAGCAGGCGGTTGCGGCGGGGGAGACGGGTACGCTTCCCCCGACGACTGCAGCCCCCGCCTCCGTGGTGCCCGCCGACTCTGCGGCGTCTTCGCATCGTGCGCCGGTCATTTGTGCCGTTTCGGGTTCGGGTGGCTGCGGCAAATCGACAATTGTCGCCACCATGGCGCACGCGGCCTCGCTGCTGGGCCTGCGCGCCGCCGTGCTCGACTTGGATCTGATGTTTGGAAACCTCTACGACCTGCTGGGCGCCGACGCTCCGCGCGATATGGCGGGTCTGATTGAGCCGTCTGCCGCGGGCGCGCTGGCAGAGCCCGACGTGGTTGCCGCTTCCATGCGCGTGGCTCCGGGCGTTACGCTTTGGGGCCCCGTTGCAGCTCCTGAACAGGCCGAGCTCATGGCCCGCCCCGTGGAACTCTTGCTTGCTATTTTGCGGCGAGAGTCCGACGTGGTCTTTGTCGATACCTCGGTTTTTTGGGGCGATGCTGTTGCCGCCGCCGTGGCGGCAAGCGATCGCTGCCTGATAGTGGGCGATGCGGCGGTGTCGTCCGCGAGCTCTGCGGCGCGTGTTATTGAGCTGGCAAGCCGTGTGGGCGTGCCGCGCACGCGCATGAGCGCCGTGTTCAACCGGTTTGGTGCGCGCGGTGCCGACGAGGATGTCGCCATGCGTTTTGAGATCGCATGCGCGCTCAGCTCTAAAATTCGCATCGCCGATGGTGGTCAGGACCTGGCTTCGCTTATGGCATTTGGCCGTGCCGATGAGGCGATAGGCCAAACGAGCGCCTTTGCTATGAGCGTGCGTGAGGCCACGCGCGAGATGCTTGTGGAGCTTGGCTGTGTCGTCGGCCCGTGGAGCGATGTGGTCAACGACCGTGCAATGCGCACCGAGCGTCCGCGCATTCGCCTGCCGTGGTCACGCGAGGGTGATCCGCGATGAGCCTGCAGACAAGGATTAAGGCTGCCGGTGCAGCCGCGGCGGCAGCGCCCATCGACGCGGGCCGTCATCGCGCGATCAAGCGTCGTACCAAGCGCGCCGTGATGGATCGCATGGGATACGGCGAAGTGGCGCGCATCAGTGCCTACATCGACCCGGTGCTCGCCCGTACGGAGCTGCGCCCGGCGGTGGAGGCGGCGCTCAATGTGGAGGAGTCGACCGACCTGGCGGCGCCCGAGCGCGAGACCATCATCGACGAAATTCTGGACGACGTGGTGGGGCTTGGGCCATTGCAGCCGCTCATCGAAGACGATACCGTCACCGAGATCATGATTAACGGCTGCCGCTCTGCTTTCTTTGAGCGTGGCGGTGTCCTGTATCCCATCGAGCATGCCTTTGACGACGATGAGCAGATTCGCGTGCTCATCGACCGCATCATCTCTCCGCTCGGCCGTCGCATCGACGAGCGCAGCCCTATCGTCAACGCGCGCCTCAAGACGGGATATCGCGTCAACGCGGTGATCCCGCCCGTGGCGATCGACGGGCCGATCCTCACCATCCGCAAGTTCTCCGACCGCATTTGTTCGCTGGACGAGCTTGTGGGGCTGGGGTCGCTGCCGCTTTGGTATGCGCAGCTGCTGTCGTGCGCGGTGTCGCTGCGGCAGGATTTGGCTGTCGCGGGCGGTACGGGGTCGGGCAAGACGACGCTGCTCAATGCGCTGTCGTGCGAGATTTCCACCGGCGAGCGCATTGTGACGATCGAGGATTCCGCCGAGCTCAAGTTTGCGCATCATCCGCATGTGGTGCGTCTGGAGGCTCGCGAAGCCTCAATCGAGGGCGAGGGCGCAGTGACGATTCGCGACCTGGTGACCAATGCCCTGCGCATGCGTCCCGACCGCATTGTGGTGGGCGAGGTGCGCGGCGCGGAATGCTGCGACATGCTGCAGGCCATGAATACCGGCCACGATGGGTCGCTCACCACGCTTCATGCGGGAACCGAGCAGGAGACGGTGGTGCGCCTGACACTGCTCGCGCGCTACGGCATCGACCTGCCAAGTGAGCTGATCGAGGAGCAGATTGCCATGGCGCTCGACGGCATCGTGATGTCCGAGCGCCATGCGGACGGCAAGCGCTTCGTGTCCTCGTACTCGGGGGTGCGTCGCGCCGTGACGGGTGGCGTGGAGCTCGAGCGCTACGTGACCTTCGATGCCGCCGAACGCACTTGGACGCTCGACCGCGAGCCGCCGTTTATCGCGGAGGGCTTGCGCTCGGGAACACTCACACAAGAGGAGGTGGACGAATGGAGATCGCTGTGCCCCTCGTCGTAGGGGGCCTCGCGGGGCTGTCCGTTGCGACGGCGTGCGGGGCAGAGCCTCGTGTACCGCGCGTCCCGCCGGCGGAATTGGCGCATCAAACGCTGGAGGCGGTGGCGGAAAAGCTGCCTCGTGACTTGGTGGAAAGCGACCTGCTGGCTCGGTTGGCCCGATCGTGGACGTCGCTGATTCCTACAGGCCGTTTGGGTCTTGTCATTGAGGACGATGCGGCACGTCTGTCGTTTTTGCTGTTATCGAGTTGTGCTTGCTGCATTACGCTGACCGTTGTATCGCTATCGCTCATAGGGTCTTTCCTGGGGCTTGTGGTGCCGTTCGTCGTTGTCGCCGTTCGCGATGCCCTCGATTGCCGCCGCGAACGGCATGATGCAGAAGAGGCCATGCCCGAGGCTTTTACGGCGCTTTCCATGTCGCTCGCCTCGGGACATTCGCTGGCTCAGGGCATGCGTTTTGTGGGCGCTCATGCGCAGGAGCCGGTCCATACCGAGTTTTTGCGCGTTGCCGCGGCCATTGAATGTGGTATCTCGGCAACCGATGCCTTGGATGATCTGTTGGCTCGCGTGGATGCTCCCGGGCTCTCGCTCGTCACCTTGGCACTCAAGGTCTCGCAGCGCACCGGTGCCCCGCTCGCCGGTTTGCTCTCCGAGGCGGCGAGCATGGTGGGGGAGCGCATTGAGCTTAAACGCCGTTTGGACGTTAAGACGTCGCAGGCGCGCATGTCGGCGCACATGGTCGCCGCGATGCCAGCGGGAATGTGCGCGGTGCTGGCCTTGCTTTCCGCCGATTTTCGCCGAGGTCTCGCGACGCCCGCGGGGGTCGGTGCCGTGGTGCTGGGCCTGGCCCTCAATGTCATCGCGCTGGTGGTTATCCGCCGCATTATGAGGATGGAGCTATGAGTGCGCTTGCCGCCGCGGCGGCTTGCCTGTGCGCGTTGAGCGTCTTTGTCGCAACGGGCTTCGCGCGCGCGGAGGTGCGTGATATCGCGATAGCTTGTAAGCGCGAGGCGGTGCTGGTTGCTGCCGCGGGCCGCTCGGCGGTCGATGCTCTGACCACACGAATGAAGGGTGTGTTTGGAGCGGGTGGCCCGGCGCAGGTATCGCTCGGAGATGTGTCCGAGATGATTGACGTTGTGCGCTTGGGGCTCTCCGCCGGCCTTTCGTTTGATGCGGCGCTCGAGGTCTTTTGTGCCAACCGCGCGTCGGTGCTTGCCGTTCGGCTCGAGCGGGCATGCATGGCGTGGCAGGTGGGCGTGGGGACGCGCGAAGACGAGCTGCTGGCAGCCGCGTACGACTTGGACGTGCGGGCGCTCGAGACCTTTGCCATTACGGTGGGGCAGGCACTTGCCCTGGGAGCCCCGCTCGCCGAGACGCTGGCGGCGCAGGGTCGCGAGATACGTGCGGCTCATCGTGCCGCAGTCGAGCGCGAAATCGAACGCGCGCCGGTCAAGCTGCTGATTCCCACGGGCACGCTTATTCTGCCGGCGCTGCTGTTGTCCATATTGGGCCCGCTGCTGGGAGCAGGCGGGATGATGTAGGGAGGAATATATGAACATGATGAGGGGCGCTGCGAGCAGAGCTCGGAGTTGGGCATTCTGCCAGGCAATTCGCGCTCACCAGAGCGCCAAGGCATTGCTGCTGGAGGAAAGCGCGCAGGGCACTACCGAGTACGCCATCTTGGTCGGTGTGCTGGTGGTGATCGCGATTATCGCCATCGTCGCGTTTAAGGGCAAGGTCGAAGAGCTGTGGAACGCGATCAGCGACGGCATCAACAGCCTGTAGACCATGGGCGACCTACTGGTACGTTGCTGGTGCTCGCCTGTCTGATTGTGGCAATCGTGGCAGTGGTGTGGGGGCTTGGTGCTGCGCATCGGCGTGGTTCCGGTGGCGTCGAGGCCCCTGCCGTCATCGCGTCCCGGGACGTTGCGGCGCAAGGTGACAACGCTTCTGCCGTCGATGGGGGTGCTTCCACCACGGCGCAGACGTTTTTGCAATCGCTCGATGCCCAGGTGGGCACGGTGCCGGAGCCGTCTGGGAACAGCGCCATTGCAGCGCGGCTTGCATGGTCCGAGGACCGACCGATGACAGAGGCGGCCGCAGACATGCTGCGCGCTTACCGAGAGATACCTACGGCGCATCTTGCCTTGAGCGGCTACATCGACATTAAGGGCAACCTGTGGGGTGCCGTTGTGCGCGATGACCGCGGATGGGTCGACATGGTAACGGTCGCCGCAGACGAGGGTGATGCGTCGTGTCGCCTGCGTGCGGTGCGTCTGGTTCCACAAAAGACAATTCTTGAGGAGGGGTCGTGAGATGCAAGGTGCCCTGCGCGAGGATTCCGCCCAGTCGACCGTCGAATATGCCATCGTCACGCTGGCGCTCTTATCGATTGCACTGGCGATCGCCGGTCTTTGGCGCGCCGGAACCGATGGCCATCTGGCGGCGTTGGTCGAGCGGGCGGCGTCGCATGGCATTGCCCCGGCATCGATTGTCGATGCCGCTACGGGCGCAAAGGATATCGCGCTGTATTGATGTCGCGCGCGAGGACGGGGCGCAATCGACCGTCGAGGCCGCCTTTTTGCTGCCGACGTTTTTGACGCTCATCCTGCTGGCGCTGCAGCCGGTGTGCCTGCTCTATACCCGGGCGGTCATGGAGTCTGCTGCCGCCGAGACCGCGCGGATTATGACTACGACGACGGTGGATGACGACAACGACTTGGAGGAATTCACCCGACGCAGGCTCGCTGCGGTGCCCAACGTCTCGATATTCCATGCCGGAGGCCCGCTGTCGTGGGATATAGAGCTTGGGCGGGCGGGCGCGGGCGGTGCCTCGTCCGTGTCCATTGTCGGCGAAGTGAAGCCCTTGCCCGTGATCGGCGCATTCGCACGGGCCATGGGCAGCGCACGCGAGGGCGGATACGTTGAGCTCAAGGTCGATGTCTCATATCGTTCGCGTCCCGACTGGTTGGAGGGGGATTATGATTCGTGGATTGCTTCTTGGGATTAAGTGTTTTTGGTCAACCCGCGTTCTGGCGTGCCGCCGGTGCCCCGGTTCCCGCCGCAAGCGGGGCGGGTTTATGGGCCGCGCCGGCATCGACCTGTTTATCGAAGACGGCGCTTACACCACACTCTCTTCGGCGGTAGTCATTCTGGTGGTGCTTACGCTGCTGTTTTCCTCGACGGCGGCGATATGGAGCATGTCGCGCGCCGGAGACACCCAGGTGGCGGCCGATAGCGGTGCGCTGGCGGGCGCCAACGTGGTGTCGTCCTACCATACGGCTGCCACGGTGCTCGATGCGTGTATTTTGAGCTTGGGCTTGGCGGGCTTTGCCACCATTGGTACCGGTCTGGTTGCCATGCTCATACCGGGCGCCGAGGTGGCGGGCGCCGATATCGTCGATACCGGTGTCGAGGTCATTAAGACGCGCAACAAGTTTGCCAAAAGCGCATCCCAGGGTCTTCAGAAAGTGGAGACCGCCCTGCCGTATCTGATTGCCGCGCGCGCCATGCAGGCTGTGTCGGCGCAGGATACCGAGGGTGTGACCTATACCGGCACGGCACTTGCCGTGCCCAGGACATCCGAGTCGGATTTTGCCGCGCTCGAAGGGTCCGAGATCTCGACCGACGCCATCGAAAGCACTTCAAAGGATTTGGACTATGCTGCCAAGGAGTTGCAGAAGGCATCCGAGAAGACGGCAAAGGCCAAGGAGCGTGCCTGGCTTGCAGACTGCGGCGGGTCGGACAAGGAGTCGGTCGACAGCTGTTCGTGTATGTGGGAACGCGCGAAAAGCTTGACGGATCTTTCCGGTGGTCAGAACCCGCATTTTGCCTCGAGCGTTACCTGGGAGCCGCAGGAGGCTCTCGACCGCGCGAAGGCGTACTACCATCGACGGCTGACAGACGAGGGGCCGAAGGGCTCGAGTGTCGAGATGATGGCGGAGTCCGCGGCGCGCAAGGCGTTTTACAGGTATGCGAGCGACGAGGTCGATCGAGCCTACATACATGACGATAGCGACCAGATCTCGTCCTACATTCCGTTGCTGCCGCGAAATTCGGACGAGGTACGCGCGACCGAGCTCTATACCGATGCGATATGGCCGACGAGCACAAATGACGGCAAGACGTATCTTCACTATGGAACAAGCTGTCCCAACTATGCAAAGGGAACTCCGGGCGGGCTGGCATCGATCGCCGACTATGATGGGCGGGATCCGTGCGGGCGCTGTGGCTTCGATGTACTCAGCCTTGCTCGTGTGCCCATGCCCACGTCGGTGATCGAGAGCGGCTTCGAATACCACTTCGATCGGTTCAAAGACGCCATGGAAGACTATGTCGACTGTCGCAAAAAGGAGATCGAGCTCGAGCGTCAGACCGAGGACGAGGCCGAGCGCGCGGGCGGCGCATTTGACGACGCCATCAAGGCGCTCTCGGCCGAGCGCCCGCGTATCGCCCCGCCCGGGCGCAACGGCGTGGTCGCCTTTGCGGTCTCGGGCGATGTCACGAGCCCCGACGAGCTCAACTCCTCGTTTAACACGTCGGTTGAACTGGGCAGCCGTGGTGCGATTTCTGCCGCGGTGCTGGCACCCGACGATGCGACCGCGCAGAACAACGTGCTCGCGCGTTTCTTCTCGACCATGGAGGAGCGCTCGGGCGGAGGCATCGCGGGCGCCTTTGACGGCGTCATGGACGTATGGGGACAGCTGCTGGTGGGGTACGGAGATATCCAGCATGTGGCCGATGAACTCATGGACAACTTGATCGGCGGTCTGGGAGGAGGTAACGGGGTACTGGGTTCCATTGCGTCGTGGCTTGGCGATACGGTGTCGGGGTCTGTGGCGGGGTTGGGCCTTGAGCCGTGCGATTTGCGCTTGCGAAAACCCGTGCTGACCGATACCGCAAATGTCATCAAGAGTCCGGGCTCCGATATTTCCGGCCTTTCCAAAGTGCAGGACAACCTGCGAAAGATTCCGCTCGGTGTAACCGACCCCAAGGCGCTTTGTGAGGCCTTGCAGTACCAGGTCGAGCGTACGATCAACGAGGCAGTGTTCACCATTGCCGAGATTCCGCTGCCCGGTGGCGGCTCCATTCCGATTACCGTCGATGTCGCTACGTTTGCGGGTGCGTTTGGCGGTGGATCGTAATGGTTGCTCGCGCGTGCCTGCACGAGGAGTGCGCCCAGGCAACGGTCGAGATGGCTGTGGTCACTCCCGTGCTTTTGGTGTTGGCACTTATCGTTTACAACATCATGGTCTATGCCGGCGCCGTTGCGCGTTTCGATCGCGTGGTGCCCGATATCGTGCTGGCGCACGCCGTGGCGCCGGGCGGGGAGGGCGACGACAGCGCTGTTGACGCCTCGGCGCGCGTGCAGGCCGAGGTCCAGTCCGCCATGGAGGGCTATGACTTGCAGATTGAGGTGTCGAGCGAGCAGGGTACGACGGCGACGGACAATGGCCTGCTCTCGTTATCGGGAACATTTAGGACATACACCTGCACGATGAGCTATGAGCCCTGGCCCGGTGCGCTCAGTATCGCCGGCGTTTCGCTAGGGGCGCCGGCCACGCTTACGCACGAGCGCTCGGTGACGGTTGATCCGTGGCGTCCAGGGGTGGTCATGTGAGTGCCGTTGCGTCCTATATCGCCTACGCGCGTGCGCTCAATAGACTCGGTTGGTCGCCGGCGGAGTTTGTGGCTGCCGAGTCGTTTGGCGCGCGTCTGTGCGGCATGTTGGGGCGGCAACCGCTCGCCGCTAACGGGCTGCCGCTTGTCATGGCGTTTCCGCACTGTTCCTCGGTCCACACGTGTTTTATGGCCTATCCCATCGATATCGCCTTTATTGATGCACGCGGCCATGTCCTCGCATGCTACGAAAACGTACGTCCCTGGCGTATGTGTTCCTGCCCCGGCGCTTGGGCGGCACTCGAGCGCCCTTCAATCATTGTTTCTCCCCCTGCTCTCCAACGCGTGCCGGCTTAAGAATTGGCGACAGCGGACTTTCGTCATACGAAATTGGGTAAGATGGAGGAGAAGATGCATGGATGTTGAGATCCATCCCAACGCTAAAAAGTACCTGACGGAAAAGCAGGTGCTTAGCGCTTGGCTTGCGGTTACTGAGTGCATTCGTCGCGAGTCGAAGGACGAGCCGCCGAGATGGCTTGCGATTGGATGGCTCCCAGACGGACGAAGCGTGGAGCTTGTCGCGGTCGAGCTTGTCCGTGGGTGGCTTATCATTCATGCCTTGTCTCCAGTCCAGAAGATATTTTGGCAGGAGATTGAACCGGCTCGGCAAAGGGGTCGATGATGGGCAAGACGTATACGGCCGCTAATGGTCAGGTTGTAACGGATGAAATGATTGACGCGTGGTGCGAGTCGTACGAGCGCGGAGAGTTTCCGGATGGCGAACACACCGTTGGTGGGATCGTGCATGGACGGCCCCCACTCTCAGGTGAGGGGACGGCAACGCTGTCGGTCAAGATTCCTCTGGGAATGAAGGAGGCCATTCGTCGACGGGCGGCTGCCGAGGGGATGACGCCAAGTGAGTTTGCCCGTGCAGCTCTGAGTGAAAAACTTCTTGCTGCCGGATGATGCCTCTGACGTGTCGATTTATAGAACCGAAGCCGTGCTCAAAAACTTTTTTAAAATTCTCGGTTGACCGGAACGCGTCCTTGGTTATACTAATCAAGCCTTGAAACAAGGCACACCTCAAATGGCTGGGTAGCTCAGTTGGTAGAGCAGAGGACTGAAAATCCTCGTGTCAGGGGTTCGATTCCCTTCCCCGCCACCTTGAATTGACTAGGACCTCTGCAAAGGGGTCCTTTTCTTTTAAGTGACCCCCGCACGGAATCGAACCCCGTGAGGGCGCGGAGCTGAGTAAACGCGGTAGCGTTTGCCAGCGCAGCTCGCAAGGCGCGAAGCGCCGCAGCGGTCCGCACGCGCGGAGCGCGGGCGCGATTCCCTTCCTCGCCACCTTGAATTGACTAGGACCTCTGCAAAGGGGTCCTTTTCTTTTATGTGGGCCCGCACGGAAAATACGTCCCAGTCTTTTGCGAAAAAACGGGGCACGCTTTCCGGCCGCCTTCTTCCGGCGCATATGTACATCTCGGCGCGCCATTTCGGGCCCGCATGCCCAGACAATCTTCCCGCTTTTGCGTCACTTTGTAGACCGTTCGGTCGCCTGTCTGCATGCGCGGGTATACTCAAATCGATAGATATGTCATGCGAGAGCGATGCGGGCCTAGCCCGTATGATTCAAAAGGGGGCAGTGATGGAGAGGATACTCGGCGTTAATCTCTCTGGCTGGTTTATTCCCGAGCCCTGGGTGACCCCGTCGCTGTATGCGGCGACCGGTGCATCCAACGCAGCGGAGCTGCAAGAGGCAATGGGCGCCGCCGCTTATAACGAACGCATGCGCCGTCACTACGAGACGTTTGTGAGCGAGGACGATTTTCGCCGTATGGCGCAGATTGGCCTCAATGCCGTTCGTCTGCCGGTGCCGTGGTATGCGTTTGGCTCCCAGGAGTCCGATGCCTCCTATATCTCGGTTGTGGACTACATCGACCGAGCTATCGAGTGGGCTGCCAAGTACAACATCCGCGTGCTGCTCGATCTGGCGACGGTGCCGGGTGGACAGGGCGATTCCAACGATTCGACCGCCACACCGGAGACTGTTGCCGAGTGGCATTCGTCCACCAATGGCCGGCACGTCGCACTCGATGTTCTGGAGCGCCTGGCCGATCGCTATGGCGAGGCCGAGAGTCTTCTGGGCATTGAGCTGTTGGACACCCCTCAAATGAGCGTCCGCAAGAGTCTCTTTACCATGACGGACGGCATTCCTGCTCATTACCTGCGCAACTTCTATCGTGACGCGTACGAGCTTGTTCGCTCGTATATGTCCGAGGACAAGATCGTTGTCTTTTCCTCCTCGGGCCACCCCGGCGAGTGGAAGCATTTTATGCGCGGCGCCAAGTACAAGAATGTCTACATGGACCTTCATCTGTATCATTACCGCGACGAGCATGCGCTCGACATCACGAGCCCCCGTGGCCTCGTGACTGCCATCTCGCGCAACAAACGCGAGCTCAAGGAGGCAATCGCGACCGGATTCCCCGTTTTGGTGGGTGAATGGTCGGGTGCGGCGATTTTTGCCAACTCGTCGGTTACGCCCGAGGGGCGCAATGCCTACGAGCGCGTGTTTATCGCCAACCAGCTGGCTTCGTTTGCGCCGGCTGCCGGTTGGTTCTTCCAAACGTGGAAGACCGAGAAGCGCATTGCGGCATGGGATGCCCGCGCAGCGCTCGGCACGCTCGAGCGCGGCATGATTGAATAGGTTGATATGACGCAACATGGCGCCCGTACGGGCAAACTTTATATGGTCGGTACGCCCATCGGTAACCTGGGCGACCTGTCCCCGCGCGTCGGCGAGGCATTTGCCGCCGCCGATGCGATTTGCTGCGAGGACACGCGCGTGACCTCAAAGCTGCTGATGCATCTGGGTATTTCCAAACCGCTCGTCCGCTGCGACGAAAATGTCATTGCAAGCCGTGCCGCCGGTCTGGTCGACCGTCTGCTGGCGGGGGAGACCCTCGCCTTTGCCTCGGATGCCGGTATGCCGAGCGTGTCAGACCCCGGCCAGGCGCTGGTCGAGGCGGCGCGCGAGGCCGATGTGCCCGTTGAGGTCATCCCCGGTCCTTCTGCGTGCGTTACGGCGCTCGTGTCGTCCGGCATTCCCTGCGAGCACTTCTTCTTCGAAGGCTTTTTGGGCCGCAAACATGGTGACCGTGTGCGTCGGCTGCAGCGCCTTGCCGTGGTGCCCGGTGCGCTCATCTTCTACGAGTCTCCACATCGCATCGTGGCGACGCTCGAAGCCGTGGCCGAGGTTTTTCCCCAGCGTGAGGTTGCCGTCTGCCGCGAGCTCACCAAGTTGCACGAGGAGGTCCTGCGCGGATCTGCCGCCCAGCTTGCCGAGGAGCTGCGTGCCCGCAGCGAGGTGAAAGGCGAGATCGCGCTGGTCATCGCGCCGCCGAGCGAGGACGAGGAGGCCGGCACCGTGCCGGTTGGCGCAGCGGCAGTAGATCCCGACGAGGCCCTGCGCGAGGATATCCGTGCCGCGCTCGAGGAGGGTGAGCCTGCCTCCGCGGTGGCCAAGCGCCTGTCTCAGAAGTATTCGCGCCGCAAGCGCGATGTCTATGCCATGGTGCTCGATATGCAATAGATGGAGGATATCCAGCCCTTGCGTTAGAATCATCCCCTGTATGCAACGTTTTTTGGAGGACAGACCCCATGGATCAAAGCAAGCCTTCGTTTTTTATCACGACGCCTATCTACTACGTCAATGCCGATCCGCACCTGGGCACGGCTTATTCCACCATCATCGCCGATGTTCAGGCTCGCTATCGCCGCTCCGCTGGCTATAACGTCAAGTTCCTGACCGGCATGGACGAGCACGGCGAGAAGGTGGCCGAGGCCGCAGCCAAGCATGGCATGACGCCGCAGGAGTGGACCGACAGCCAGGCTCCGCACTTCAAGGAGCTTTGGAGCAAGCTCGAGATTTCCAACGACGACTTCATCCGCACCACCGAGCCGCGCCAGCATCATGCCGTGCAGTACCTGTGGGAGCGCATGAAGGAGTCCGGCTACCTGTATAAGGGCAGCTACGACGGTTGGTATTGTGTGCCTGACGAGACCTACTTCACCGACACGCAGGTCCAGAAGGGTGACGAGGAGTATGGCAGCGTCGGCCAGCATCTGTGCCCCGACTGCCACCGTCCGCTCGAGCGCGTGCAGGAGGAGTCCTATTTCTTTAAGCTTTCCGCTTTCCAGGACAAGCTGCTCAAGCTCTATGACGAGCACCCCGACTTTGTCGAGCCCGCGTTCCGCATGAACGAGGTGCGCAGCTTTGTCGAGGGCGGCCTCAACGACCTTTCCGTGAGCCGCACGAGCTTTGACTGGGGCATCAAGGTTCCGTTTGACGAGGGCCACGTGACCTATGTGTGGTTCGACGCGCTGCTCAACTATATGACGGCTGTCGGCTACGGTGTCGATACCGACGAGGCCCGTGCCGAGCTGGCCTATCGCTGGCCCGCGCAGTTCCATATCGTGGGCAAGGACATCATCCGTTTCCACTGCGTTATTTGGCCGGCTATGCTCATGGCCATTGGCGAGGCCCTGCCCGAGCACGTCTTTGCCCATGGCTTCCTGACCGTGCGCAATGCCGAGACCGGTAAGGCCGAGAAGATGTCCAAGAGCCGTGGCAACGCCATCGCCCCGCAGGATGTCATCGATATGCTGGGCGTCGAGGGCTATCGCTATTACTTTATGACCGACGTGGTGCCCGGCACCGACGGCGCCATCAGCTTCGACCGCATGGAGCAGGTCTACAACGCCGATCTGGCCAACAGCTGGGGCAACCTCATTTCTCGCTCGCTCAACATGAGTGCAAAGTACTTTGACGGCTGCGCCCCGGCTAAACCGGCGTCTGCCGACGCGTTCGATAACCCGCTGGCAAAGATTGCCGACGGTTTGGTCGAGCGCTACATGGCCAAGATGGACGTGCTGGATTACGGCGGAGCCAAGGACGAGGTCATGGAGCTCATCCACGCCGCCAACCACTACATCGAGGACTCCGAGCCCTGGGCGCTTGCCAAGGACGAGGCCAAGGCCGACGAGCTGGCGTTTGTGATCTACAACCTGCTTGAGGCCATCCGCATTGCCGCCCACCTGCTGATGCCGCTTATGCCCGAGACTTCCACCGAGACCCTGCGTCGCCTGTCCTGCGAGGAAGAGGCCGCGAGCGATGACCTTAAGGGCGTTTGTGCCTGGGGCCAGCTTGCCGGCGGCCAGCCCGTTGAGAAGGGCGATCCGCTGTTCCCGCGTCTGGGCTAGGACGCCGCGCGAGCGCCATATCGGCAATTTGCTGTTTAGATGTAAGGGCATGGCCGCAACGGTCCATGCCCTTTTGCTTTACGATGCAGCCACCATGTTAAGGAGGCAACCATGACACCTTCGCCTTTGGCAAACCCCACGGCAACCAGGGAGCTGCTGGAGGAGTTTGGCCTTGCGACCAAGCATCGCTTGGGCCAGAACTTCCTAATCGACAACCATGTGATCGAGCGTATTTGCGAGCTTGCCGAGCTTGCGGGTGATGAGCGTGTGCTCGAGGTCGGACCGGGTGTCGGTACGCTTACCCTCGCACTGCTGCAGGAGGCATCGTGCGTCACGTCGATCGAGGCCGATCCCGAGCTCGAGCCGGTGCTCGATGCCCATGCCACCGACTATGCCAACTTCCGTTTTATCATGGGCGACGCGCTCAAGGTGACGCCGGAACAGATTGAGCAGGCTGCTGGCGGCGAGCCCACGGTGTTTGTCGCGAACCTGCCCTATAACGTGGCGGCGACGATCATCTTGCAGTTTTTCCAGACGATGCCCGCGCTCAAGCGTGCCGTGGTCATGGTGCAAAAGGAAGTTGCCGATCGCATTGCCGCAGTTCCAGGTAACAAAACCTATGGCGGCTATACGGCCAAGCTAGGCCTGTATGCGCAGGTGACGGGTCGCTTTGAGGTGCCGCCGCGCTGCTTTATGCCGGCACCGCATGTGGACTCCGCCGTCGTGCGTATCGACCGTGTTGATGGTGCGCTGCCCGAGGGGCTTGACCGCGACTTTGTGGCTCGCGTGATTGACGCCGCATTTGCCCAGCGCCGCAAGACCATCCGCAACTCCATGAGCGCCAACGGCTTTGCCAAGGACGTGCTCGATGCTGCCTTTGAGGCTTGCGGTATCGCGCCTACGTCGCGTGCCGAGACGCTTGACGTTGCGGACTTTGTCCATCTGGCCCAGGAGCTATCCCATGACGCTTAATGCCGAACGCGTGATGTTTACCAAGAAAAAGAAAACGGTCGTCTGTCCGGAGCCGCTGGCACCACTTGCCGATACCCACGCGCATCTGCTCTCATTTTGGGGCAAGGAAGTGCCCGAGACGCTCGTGCGCGCCAAAGCCGCGGGCGTCGACCTGTTGGTGACGGTCTTTGATCCCATTGCCGATAAACGAAGCGTGACGGACTATAGCGACTGGTTGACGCACGAGATTCTGCCGATGCAGGATATTCCACAGATCAAGTATCTTGCCGGCGTGCATCCGTATGGCGCACCGGACTATACCGATGATATCCATGCCCAGGTTGTGGCTGCGCTCGACGACCCGTTGTGTGTTGGCATCGGCGAAATTGGCCTGGACTACCACATGGACTATGACGACGATGTCGCGCCGGCTCCTCATGACGTGCAGATTGACTGCATGGCGCGTCAGCTTGAGCTTGCTGTGCGTTGCAACGTGCCGGTGGAGCTACATTTGCGGCACGAGGACACCGACCAAGAGCGCACCTCGCACGTGGATGCGTACAACGTGCTGCGCGAGGTGGGCGTTCCTCAGGCCGGTTGTGTACTGCACTGCTTTGGCGAGGACCGCGCCACGATGGAGCGCTTTGTGGGCTTGGGCTGTTATATCGCCTATGGAGGCGCGGCCACCTTTAAACGCAACGATGACGTGCGCGAGGCATTCACGGCAACCCCGCTCGATCGTATTTTGTTTGAGACGGACTGCCCGTACATGGCGCCGGAGCCGATCCGCGGTCTTGAGTGCGAGCCCGCAATGATTTCCATTACGGCAAATGCGCTGGTCAACGACCGTGTCGATCGCACAGGGGAGGATGCCGAGACAATCGCGCGAGCAGCTTGGGAAAATGCCCGCCAACTTTTTCAAAAATAGTTCTTGCGTTCGCGGTGGCGCTCCGTTATTCTAATTCCTGCACGCGGGCGTGGCGGAATTGGCAGACGCGTACGGTTCAGGTCCGTATGGGGGCAACCCCATGAAGGTTCAAGTCCTTTCGCCCGCACCATTGATTGAAAAAGCTCCCAGCAATGGGAGCTTTTTTGTTATGGGCCCATCGCGGGGACTTGAACCTGCGAAGGAGCGAGCGTCAAGAAAACGCGGAGCGTTTTTAGCGAGCTGGCGAGGGCGCCGGCAGGCGGCCGAAGCCGGTGCGGATCCGCGCAGCGGATACGCGGACGTCCTCTCGCCCGCACCATTGATTGAAAGAGCTCCCAGCAATGGGAGCTTTTTTGTTATGGGCCTCTTGTTGATGTCACGTGGTTGCTTTGTGTGGGTATCCTAGTGCCAACGTGTGCCTATCAGAGGAGAGACCATGCTGTTGTCCGGTATCATTGCCGCCCTTACAAGCCTTCTACTTCCCATCATCATTTTGTTGTTGCTGCTCCCCAACGCCTGCTATGTCGTTGAACAGCAGCATGCCGTGATCATCGAGCGTCTGGGCAAATTTAACCGCATCGTCAACGCGGGCTTCCACATGAAGGTGCCCGTGATCGACCGCAAGGCCGCCACGGTGAGTCTACGCACCATGAAAAACGGATTTGGCATCGACGTTAAGACCCAGGACAACGTGACCATCGGCCTTGAGGTTTCTGCTCAGTACCACGTGAGCTATGACATGGGCGTCGGCCCGGCAGATTCGGGTATCTACAAGAGCTACTACATGCTGCAGGAGCCCGTCGACCAAATGCGTGACTTCATCACCGATGCCCTGCGCTCTTCCATCCCTGTCTATACGCTCGATGAGGTTTTTGCCAAGAAGGATGACATCGCCAAGGACGTTAATGCCACCGTGTCTGAGCAGATGGCTGCCTACGGTTTCACCCTCGTGTCGACACTCATCACCAAGATCGCGCTGCCGACCGAGGTCGAGAACTCCATGAACGACATCAACGCCGCCCAGCGCAAGCGCGCTGCTGCGCAGGAGCTCGCCGAGGCCGACCGCATCAAGCGCGTCACCGAGGCGACCGCCGAGGCCGAGGCGATGGAAAAGGCGGGCGAGGGCATCGCCAACCAGCGCAAGGCCATCGCGCTGGGCATCAAAGATTCGCTCGAGATCATCCAGGAGACGGGAGTCGGTAACGACGAGGCCAACCAGCTGTTCATGTTTACGCAGTGGTCCGAGATGATGACGGAGTTCGCTCGCACGGGTAAAACCTCGACGGTCGTGCTGCCGAGCGATTTCTCGCAGTCGGCCTCGATGTTCGAGCAGATGCTGACCGCCGGCAAAGTTCAAAACGATTCGAAGGAGTAGACGCGCGTGAAATACACGGTCGTTTGCGTCGGTAAGCTCAAGGAGCGCTTTTGGAAGGACGCGTGCGCCGAGTACGCCAAGCGCCTAGGTGCCTATGCCAAGGTGGATATCCGCGAGGTGGCCGATATCGACCCGGCTAAGGCGGGCGGCGTGGATGCTGCACGCGACAAGGAGGGGGCGGCGATTCTTGCAGCCCTGCCGCCTCGAGCGCATGTGATCTTGCTGGCCATTGAGGGCAAAGAGCGCTCGAGTGAGGAACTCTCGGCGCGGCTCGATGATCTTATGTTGCGTGGTAACAGCGACATCGCCTTTGTGATTGGCGGATCGGACGGCGTGAGCGATGACGTGCGCGCGCGAGCCGACGAGATGCTCAGCTTTGGACGCATTACCTTGCCGCATAACTTGGCGCGCGTGGTGCTGCTGGAGCAGATCTATCGCGCCTGCAAGATCAGCCGTGGCGAGCCGTATCACAAATAGGTCGGCAATACGAAACAATGACGTGGGACAATAGCTTTCGTTTTTGAGGAAGCGTCTGAGAGGGCTATGTGATATGAAGATTGGATTTGTCGGTTTTGGCAATATGGCGAGCGCTATGGCCGATGGCTGGATCGCTGCCGGTGTGGCTGCGAGCGACATGTGTGCCTGCGCGGGTCGATACGACGCGCTGGTCGATCGCTGCGAGGCGCGCGGCATGACCGCCTGCCGTGATGCGGCGGAGGTTGTCGCCGCATCCGATATCGTGGTCGCTGCGGTCAAGCCGTACATGATTGAGAAGGTTTTCGCACCGCTTAAGGACGCTCTCGCCGACAAGGTCGTCCTTTCGGTTGCCTGGACTTGGGATAGTGCTAAATGGGAGCAGGTCCTGCCGGGCGTCGCGCATATCTCGACGGTGCCCAACACGCCGGTTTCGGTGGGCGAGGGCGTTATCGCCTGCGAGAAGGCTTCCACGCTTAGCGATGAGCAGCGTGCCACGGTGCTCGGTCTGCTCGGAAAGCTTGGCACGGTGGTCGAGCTCGATTCGAGTCTGCTGTTTGTAGGCGGCACCGTGGGTGGTTGCGCCCCGGCATTTGTCGCCATGGCGATTGAGGCCCTCGGCGACGCGGCCGTCAAACACGGCATTCCGCGTGCCGATGCCTATCGCATCGTGAGCCAGATGGTGCTGGGTACGGCAAAGCTGCAGCTTGCAACCGGTCAACATCCTGCTGCCATGAAGGATGCCGTGTGCTCTCCCGGCGGTGCCACCATTAAGGGTGTCGTTGCACTCGAGGACGCCGGCATGCGCAGCGCTCTGGTCAAGGCCATCGACGCCACTCTCCAGTAAACCGACCAAAAAGGACAGGTTTATTTCGGCAGGTGGGACTGCGGCTTTGTCCCTTTAGCAAAAAGCGCTCCGCAACCGGATTGATTCCAGTTGCGGAGCGCTTGCGTTTGCCCAGATAAAACCGACCAAAAAACCTGTCCCTTTTTGGCAGGTTAGTCCCAGAAGCTGTCTTCCTCATCTTCGGACTTTGGCCCGCGGTCGACGTAAATCTTATGCGTGCGCTTCTCGAGCACAAAGGCGAGGATCGCAAACAGCAGGATGCCGCCGCCAAAAAGAACGGCAAAACCGGTGCTGGTGCCAAACAAAAAGGAAAAAACTGCGTCCATTGGGTGCCTTCTTGCGTAGTTGAGTTGGGTCGTAAACGCTCATAAGTATATACTTGCCCATACATGTACAAGGTTGCAACCTAAATGGAATGTATATCGCCGGAGGATCTAATGCTTGATATCAAGTTTGTTCGCGAGAACCCCGATGCCATCGACACCGCCATGGCTAACCGCCAGACGTCTTGGGATCGCGAGAAGTTCTTTGAGCTCGACGACGAGCGTCGCGCTGTCATCACCGAGGTCGAGGAGCTCCAGGCTACGCGCAACGCCGAGTCCAAGAAGATTGGCGCCCTGATGAAGGAGGGCAAGAAGGACGAGGCCGAGGCCGCCAAGGAGGCCGTGCGCGCCGTCAACGAGAAGATCGACGGTCTGGCCGAGCGCCGTACCGCCCTCGAGCAGGAGCAGTACGACTTTATGGCTCATCTGCCCAACATCCCGTGCGAGGCCACCCCGTACGGCAAGGACGAGGATGAGAACATCGAGCGTCGTCGTTGGGGCACCCCGCGCGAGTTCGACTTCGACTTCAAGCCGCATTGGGACCTGGGAACCGACCTCGATATCCTCGATTTCGAGCGCGGCAACAAGCTGTCCGGTAGCCGCTTCACCGTCCTCGGTGGCGCTGGCGCCCGCCTGGAGCGTGCCCTCATCAACTTCTTCCTGGACACGCATACCAGCCGCGGCTTTAAGGAGTGGTGGCCGCCCATCGTCGTCAAGCGTCAGACCATGTTCGGCACGGGTCAGCTGCCCAAGTTCGAGGACGACGCCTATCACGTCTCGGGCGATAACTTCTTGATCCCCACCGCCGAGGTCGTTCTGACCAACCTGCACGCCGGCGAGGTCCTGGACGCCGACACACTGCCGCGCCGCTACACTGCCTTCACTCCCTGCTTCCGCGAGGAGGCCGGCTCTGCTGGTCGCGACACTCGCGGCATCATTCGCCAGCACGAGTTCGATAAGGTCGAGATGGTCAAGTTCGCCAAACCGGAGGAGTCCGATGAGGAGCTCGAGAGCATGACCGCCGAGGCCGAGTATCTGCTGCAGCAGCTGGGCCTTCCGTATCGCGTGATTAGCCTGTGTACCGGTGACCTGGGCTTCTCTGCCCGTCAGACCTACGACATCGAGGTTTGGCTGCCGAGCTACAACGCCTACAAGGAGATCAGCTCCTGCTCCAACTGCGGTGACTTCCAGGCTCGTCGCGCTAACATCAAGTATCGTGACCCCGAGAATTTCAAGGGTTCGCGCTACCTGCATACCCTCAACGGCTCCGGTCTGCCGGCTGGCCGCACTATGGCCGCTATTCTGGAGAACTACCAGAATGCCGACGGCACCATCACGATCCCCGAGGTCCTGCGTCCCTACATGGGCGGCCTCGAGAAGATCGAGCCGGTCGCGTAACTTAGACACACAAGTGATTTGCAAGGGCGCTCCATCTGGGGCGCCCTATTTTGTGCGCAGCCCATACCATACCGTCCGGACAGCTCAATATAAAATACACGAACAGATGTTCTGTATACAGCTATCTACCTGCTATGCTTTTACTAGATAAGAGCGAGAGAAAGGGGACGCGATGGAGCTGTTTGATGATCGGGTGGTTTTGTTTGAGAGCGACGAGGGTGGGGAGTACCTGCTTGTAACGTGTGAGCCGTCTGGCATGGGTGGCCTGGTGGTTCGACAGACGAGCGAGGGCCCGTTGACGCAATGGTGCTTTGAGGAATCGCCGCATGTGGTCGAGACATTTGTGGCGCACGAGGGACTTGTAGCCCTTGAGCACTTCTATGGGGTTCGGACATCTAACCAGGTTGCCCGAATGCTGAGCATCTCGTTTGCCGATTACGATTGCGCTCAACGGGTCCGTTCACTCCTTGGGGAACTCGATGCCAAGTTTGACGTGGTCGAAAAACCGATCGATCGCACGGAGAGCGCTGGCGTATGCGGAGCAGCGTGAGGTAAATACGCCCAGGAGAAAAAAAGTTTGAGATTGTGCTTGACTCTGATGAACTAAAGTGGTTTTATATGTCTTGCGCTGCGGCGTTACCTCAGCTGGATAGAGGGTCTGACTACGAATCAGAACGT
>CAKTWE010000010.1 GCA_934630385.1 uncultured Collinsella sp. | reverse complement strand
CATAGACCGTCTGGTCATGCCGCCCTCTTTGAATGGCAAGTTGTCGCTCTGGAGCCCGCGCAGCGTCGACCGGTTACGCGGTTTGGTAAAACCGCGTAACTAAATAAGCTTGAAGCCCTTGCGCTTGCCTACGGAGAGGGTGTCGCCCGGCTTGAGGGCGCTGGGGTCGATGTTGTAGCTCTTGGGAGCCACGGCTTTGCCGTTGATCTTGACGCCGCCGCCGTCGATGTCGCGACGGGCCTGGCCGGCGCTCGCCGAAAGACCCAGGTCCTTGAGCAGGCCGGCGAGGTAGATCTGACCCTCGTCGTTAACAGCCAGCTCAACGCGCTTCTCGGGGAAGTCGGCAAGCTGGCCCTCCTTGAACACACGGTCGAACTCGGCCTGGGCCTCGTCGCCGGCACCGGCGCCGTGGTAGGTATCGCACAGGTCGCGGCCTAGAGCGCGCTTGAGCTCGTAGGGGTCGGCGGAACCGTCGGCCAGGGCGGCGTCGATCTTGTCGACCTCGGCCGGGGTGAGCGAACTGGCCAGACGATAGTACTTGCCAATCATCTCGTCGGGGATAGACATGGTCTTGCCGAACATATCCTTGGGAGCGTCGGTCAGGCCGATGTAGTTGCCATAGGACTTGGACATCTTGCGCACGCCGTCGGTACCCTCGAGCAGCGGCATGGTGAGCGCGATCTGCGGCTCCATGCCCATCTTCTCCATAAGCTCGCGGCCGGCGAGCAGGTTAAAGAGCTGGTCGGTGCCGCCCATCTCGACGTCGGCCTTGATCTGCACGGAGTCGAATGCCTGCATCACGGGGTACAGGAACTCGTGCAGGGCGATCGGCGTCTGGGACTGGTAGCGCTTGGTAAAGTCGTCGCGCTCGAGGATGCGGGCGACGGTGAACTTTGAGCACACCTGCAGCAGGCCGGCAAGGTCCATCGAAAGGATCCAATCGCCGTTGTGCACGATGGTGGTCTTCTCGGGATCCAGGATCTTCATGGCCTGGCTCACATAGGTCTCGGCGTTGGCCTCGATTTGCTCCTGCGAAAGCTGCGGGCGGGTGGAGTTCTTGCCCGAGGGGTCGCCGATCAGCGCGGTACCATTGCCGATAATGAGGGTGACGTTGTGGCCCAGGTCCTGGAACTGACGCATCTTGCGCAGGGGCACGGCGTGGCCCAGGTGCAGGTCGGGGCTGGTGGGATCGACGCCGAGCTTGATGTTGAGGGGCTCGCCCTTCTCAAGCTTCTTGCGAAGGTCGGCCTCGGGGACGATCTGCGCTGCGCCCGAGGTGATGATACGCATTTGCTCGTCAACAGACAGCATTGGGTATCCTCCTTTTGCTATAGCACCCTCGCCGAAAACGGCGGTGCTGGAAGTCCATAAACTCTCATATGATAACAAACTGACGCGACGCGGCACCTACGACAGGAAAATCCTCGTCCTGCCGCACGTGTCAACGGCAACCGGCAGGCGCGTGCCGTCACGTTCAACCAAATAGCGCGTTTGCCGACGACGTGAGCAGTCGCGGCAATGGACCTGCCCCGTCGCATCCGTCGCGCAGACGCCCTCGGCGGTCAGCAGGCAATGCTCGGACACCATAAGCTCGGGCCGGTCGGCGTCGATGGGCCCAAGGACGCCAGGTTCGGCAGCCAGCTCGGCAATACGCTCCTTGTCATTGCCGAGCAACTCGGCCGGCATGTACACCCGCCCCGCGCCAAGCCCGCGCATCCAAGCAAGCGTGGCACGGTTGGCGCAAAACACCGGCGCTGCAATGTCAAATGTCATGCCCAGCTCGCGGGCCATCGCCACCTGACCCAGGTTGCGGCAAACCACACGCCCGGCACGTTGCATGAGCGCCCGAGTCCGCTCGGCGTCGCCCGAGCGGCACACTTCGTCGAGCACCACAGTCGCACTGGACAGATCGCGCTCATCGCGCGGATCTTGGTCCATCAGCTCCCAAGCAAAGGCCATGCGAGTAAGAACCCCGCGCTCCGCCGACTCCGCAAGTCCCGCCGGCTCCGCCAACGGCGCAATGCCATCCGCCAGAACGCCCTCAAACGGCAACACCTCAACGGCACGCACAGTGGGCGCTACCGCATCCGCCTCGACCCTCATGCGTTCCAAAGCCGCCGCCGTCTGTTCCAGCACGCCAGCACTGCGAATCAAGTACACCTCGCAGCCCGCATCGACCTTGCGCTTGCAGTGCACGACGACCCGTTCCCCCGCCGCGGCACTTACCGGACAGGGCACCTGCGGCCAGCGCTTGGGCACATCGGGACGCGCGTCGGCACCTGGATAAAACCTGATCTCGAGCGTATCGCCCGCCGCCACGGCGGCATCGAGCTCGACGGTCACTTCCTCGTGGCCCACGGTCACCAGGCGTCCCACGCGCACGCCTTGGTTGATCGCACGCTCAAAGCTCATAAGCTCGGCACCCGAACGCCCCCGCAGATACGCGTCGGTAAACCCGCGGTTGAACGACCGGCCCAGCTCGCGCTCGAGTGCATCCACGTCAGCAGCATCCCACGTGCCGTCGCGCAGCATGTCGAGCGCTCGGCGCCACACCCGCACCACGTTGAACACATAGTCGGGATTTTTCATGCGACCCTCGATCTTGAGCGACGCCACCCCGGCGGCAACGAGCTCGGGCAGATGCTCGATACCCAAGTAATCACGCGGGCACAGCAGTCGTTCGCCCTCAACGGCGACGACGCTCTCCCCCGCCTCGTCCACCAGGTCATACGCCAGGCGGCACGGCTGCGTACAGTCCCCGCGCATCGCCGAGCGCCCGCGTCGCAGGGCAGAGAACTCACAAGCACCCGAGTAGGCAATGCAGATGGCACCGTGACAGAACACCTCGATGGGCACGCCTGTGTCGCACAAGACGGCAATCTCGTCGACCGTCAGCTCGCGCGCGGTCGTCACACGCTCAACGCCCAGCTCGTCGGCTGCCAGTTGCACGGCACCTTCGCTATGAACGCCCGCCTGTGTGGACAGGTGAATCTCGACACCGGGAATCGCCGCACGCAGCGCGCATACCAATCCGGCATCGGCAACAATCAGGGCATCGGCGCCCAGCCCCAGCGCATGGACCCCCAACGCCACCGCATCTGCCAACTCGTCATCAAACACGAACACGTTAAGCGTCGCATACATGCGCACACCATGTGCATGCGCCACGGCACAGCCGCGAGCGAACTCGTCGTCGGTAAAACCGTGTGCGCTCACGCGAGCGTTAAATCCGCCCAGACCCGCATAGACGGCGTCGGCGCCCGCCGCAATAGCAGCGAGCATCTGATCGAGCCCGCCCGCAGGCGCCAACAGCTCGGGCAGCGCCGTCCCGGCAGCCCCCGGCCTCTTCTCATATTGTTCGTTCGGCCCCATCGTCCGAATCGCCATCGGCAAACTCCTCACCAAGGTATGCAGTCACTCTGAAAATTGCCATTACCCAGCATACACGAGGCCTTGCACACCCCGGTTTGGTTTATCGTGTAATAACTTATGTCCATCCTGTCCCGGCGGTGCCAACCAAACCGCCCGGCACGACATACCTGGAGGTCGATATATGGGTCCTCGCCAACGACAGGGACGCAGTCGTTCCAAGACGCATGCCCTGCCCATGATTCTGCTCTCGTTTTTGGGCTTTTTGCTTATCGCGGGCGTGGCATTTGGCATCGGCATGATCGGTAACGTCAACCGCTGGCTGTCCGATCTGCCCGACTACACCGACGCCAATGCCTATCTGGTAAGCGAACCCACCGAAATCGTCGATTGCAACGGCAACAAGATCGCGAGCTTCTACACGCAAAACCGCAAGTCCGTCACCAAGGACCAGGTCTCTCCGTACGTGCTGCAGGGCACCGTCGACGTTGAGGACGAGCGCTTCTACGAGCACGGCGGTATCGACCTGTGGGGCATCGCGCGTGCCGCCGTGGCAACCGTCTCCGGTGGCCACGAGGGCGCATCGACCATCACCCAGCAGCTGGTACGCAACACCATCCTGCAGGAGGAGCAGTTCGATTCGACCATCGAGCGTAAGGTGCGCGAGGCCTATATCGCCATCAAGATGGAAGAGATGTACTCCAAGGACGAGATCCTTATGATGTACCTCAACACCATCTATTACGGCCACGGCGCCTACGGCATCGAGGCCGCCGCCGAGACCTACCTGTCCAAGAGTGCCGCCGACCTCACCCTGAGCGAGGCCGCGCTGCTCATCGGCCTTCCCAACTCGCCGTCGCAGTACGACCCCACGGTCAACCCCGACTTGGCGCTCTCCCGCCGCAACAAGGTCCTCGACAACATGCTGCGCCTGGGCCATATCACGCAGGAGGAGCACGATGCCGCTCAGGCCGAGCCCATCACCCTTAACGTGACCGAGATTTCGGGCAGCGGTGTCGACGTGTACTCTCAGCCCTACTTTGTGTCCTATGTTAAGAAGCTCCTGGAGCAGGAGTTCTCCACCGACGTGCTCTTTAAGGGCGGCCTGACCGTCAAGACCACCATCGACCCGACCATGCAGCAGGTAGCTGAGGACGCCGTCCGCACCCAGCTCGATACGCTTTCGCTCGACGGCCTGGACATGGGCATGGTCGTTGTCGACCCCAAGACCGGCTACATCAAGTGCATGGTGGGTGGCTACGACTACAACGCCGACGAGAGCCACGTCAACCACGCCACGGCCAAGCGTCCCGTGGGCTCCACGTTTAAGGCCTTTACGCTGGCAACCGCCATTCAAAATGGCATGAACCCCAACATTACCCTCAACTGCAACTCGCCGCTTACGGTAAAGGGCACCACAACTAAGGTGCAAAACTACGCCAACACGAGCTATGGCAACATCTCGCTCAAGCAGGCAACGGCCGTATCGTCCAACACCGCGTATATCCAGGTGGCAGACGCCATCGGTAACGACAAGATTCTCTCGCTCGTCAAAAAGCTTGGCATTGACACCTCCGACGGAAATATCGAGGACGTCCCCGTCATGACGCTCGGCCCTGGTTCGATTTCGCCGCTCGAAATGGCCTCTGCCTACGGCACGTTTGCCAACGGTGGTTACTATCGCCAGCCGATCGCCATTACCGAGATCGAATCGCGCACCGGCTCGGTACTCTACCAGCACACCGACGACCCCAAGCAGGTGCTCTCTGCGGGCGAAGCCGCGGCGGTGACCGATGTCCTAACTGGCGTTATGAAGGGCAGCGGAACGGGCGCCGACGGCGCCCTGAGCGTCAGCCAGCCCTATGCAGGCAAGACCGGTACCACCGATGACAACACCAACCTGTGGTTCTGCGGCTATACCCCGCAGCTAGCGTGCGCGCTGTGGACCGGCTATTCCGCAGGCGAAATCCCCATCCAAAAGTACGGGGCCGATCTGTTTGGCTCGCAGACCAACCTGCCCGTCTTTAAAAAGTTTATGGACACCGTCTTGGCCGGCACCGAGCGCGAGGAGTTCCCGACCGGAACGGCCCCCACGTACAAGAACAACAACGCCTGGAAGTTCTACGGCACCAGCAATAAAAAGAAAGACGATGAGGACAAGGACAAGGACGAGGAGGAAGAGGAGGAAGAGGAGGAAGAGACCACCACGACAACGACCACGACGACCGAGACCACAGGTGGCGAAACCTCCGGCGGCACCGGTACGACCGGCGGGTCGACCGGCGGGTCGACCGGCGGCGACGGCAGCGGTGGCGAAGGCGGCGAAGGCGGCTCCCCCACGCCCACGCCCACGCCTACGCCCACACCCGATCCTTCCACGGGCCAGTAGGTACCCGTTCATAGCCAATCAAGGGCGCCCGAGCAGTACGCAACCTGCTCGGGCGCCCTTTTGCTGTAAAGGGCTCCCGCACTTCCCTTAGGCGGCAACAGAAAGGGGACGCCGGCCATCGTCGACGTCCCCTATAAACTCATATAACCGCCGTGCGGCACAATCCGCACTCAGCGCCTCCCCCTACTTGCGAGAGTTGCTCAGCTTGTTGATCAGCGCCTCCAGGCGCTCACCATCCTCGGCCGTTTGGGCGATAACCAAGATGGTGTCATTGCCGGCGAGCGAGCCAAGAACATCAGGCAGCTCGGCGGCATCAACGGCGGCGGCAATACCCGAAGCGGTACCGGGCTGCGCTTTGATCAAAACCAGGTTATCGGTGCGCAGAACACCCGTTACCAGCTCCGAAACCATGCGCTGCAGGTGCAAGTCCTCGGCCAGGACGTAAATGCCCTCGGGAAGCTTACGAAGCCCCATATCCGCGATATCGCGCGAAACCGTCGCCTGCGTGCAATCGAAACCCATGGCGCGCAGCTCGTCCACCAGCACGCGCTGCGTACGGACGTCTTTGTTGCGCACAATATCTCTGATGGCATCCTGGCGCCCGTTGCGTTTTTTAGCCATACAAAACCTCACTCCATAGATGACGGAGACAATCATTCAATAACTGAATAGTTTAGCGCTATTTGAGAGCTTTTGTGTATAAGAACGCATTTCGAAACAATTCTATGCAAATTAGTTTCGAAGTGAACCGTTCTAGGCCGTTTTTGATACCGTCCGGTTAAGAAAAGCGGCCAGATGCGTGTACATCACGCACCGCGTAGACTTGGCGCTGGCAATCGGACCAAACAAAAGACCGAGTCCGCGATGGTTATCCTTGAGTGCCGCAACCATCTGACGGGTTCGAGGTGCTTCGAGCATATCACGCATGCGGGCAGAACGCTCAATTGACGACACCCCATGCGGACTCAAGCACAGATTCTCGATGCAGGCGACCAGGCCGGCGAAGTAGAATTTCTGGCTTGCCGTCCTCAGCTGGCTAACGTTATCGGTATCCGAAAGCGATTCAGCCAGCTCATCGAGCGCCCGAACGTCATCGGAAAGCCCGGTAAACATGGCGGGATCAAAGGCATCTGTAAGCTTAGGCGCCACCGCGTGGAAGCAGGCATTACCGCAGCCAGACACTCGCTGAGCCCGCGAAAGCGCACAAGCCATAAACCCAACGGCGCGGAACGCCTTTTCTTGTAAAAGGCACGTCTCAAACAGCGAGCGGCTATACATCACACCGGAAGCCTGAGCAATGAGGCCGCTGGAAACCACCAGGGGCAGCCCGGCAGCCATCGAAGATTTATCCTCGATAGCAATGGGAGCAGCGTCCAAAACAGACGAATGACGCTCGCGATGAGCATCGTAGCGGTCGAGCGACGCCATTGGTATCACCATATCTGCCGCGGTATCGCACGCGACATCAATCATCTTGGAAAGAGACTGCGGAGCAAACCACTCGTCGGCATGCATCACAACGATTCGCGACCCGCGCGAGGCGGTAAAGCCGGCCTTGAGGCACGCGCCACGTGTGCCATCCTCGACGTCAATCAAATCGATGTGAATATCCCTGTCTGCGGCAACTTCGAGCGAATGGCGCACGCCCGGCGCAACGTCGCGACAAACCACGACAATTTGCAGGTCATAGAGGTCTTGGTTCTGGACACTCTCGAGCGCACGCATCGCATAGTTGGGCGAACCCTCAACAATAAGGATCACCGAAAGTCGCGGATGCGAACCACGTCGAACCAAGTTTTCCGTCCTCTCGACAGCTGTTAATCAACTGTCGATCATGGTACACCCCGGCAATAAAAGAAACGGGACGCCGGTTGTGCTGCACGCCAAGAACAGATGTTACACACGCGCAGCTCACACATGGCATACGCCGACGTGGGCGCGACGAGCCCTCCCCCTAGTCGAGCACGACGAGCTCGGCGGGATCGTAATCCACGCCCATAAACGTAAGGCCGCAGGCGGGCGCCGTGGGGCCTGCGGCGGTTCGGTCGCAGGCATCAATAACTTCGCGCATCCACTCGGGATCGCGACGATGCATGCCAATCTCGACGAGCGTACCCACAATGGTGCGCACCATTGAATGTAAAAATGCGTTGCCCTCGATGGTAAATGTCAGGATATCCTCGCCAAAGGCCACCTCATGGCCAAACTCGGCCCGCATCACGCAGCGGTGCGTAGGCTTGCCCACGGCAGAGGCGAGCTTGCAAAAGCTCTTAAAGTCCTGCTCGCCCAAAAGCGCGGGACAGGCCGCAGACATGGCCTCGACGTCCAAGGGATAGCGATGCCACCACACGGCGCCCCGCGAGAGCACGGGACGCGCGTCGCGATCGGCAATACGGTACGTATACGTACGGGAACGCGCATCAAAGCGTGCAGAAAAGCCTTTACGGGCCTTGTAGACCTCGTTTATGGCGATATCTTTTGGCAGTAGGGCATCCATAGCCCTCAGCCACCTACGGCGCGTACAAGCAAGCTCAGCGTCCGTGACGGGCACGCTGATGTACTGCGCCACCGCATGCACGCCGGCATCGGTGCGACCCGCACACGTCAGGTCGATCGGACGGCGCAGGAGCGTCTCGATAGCGCGGCGCAGCTCGCCCGCAACCGTCGTCTGACCGGGCTGCTCGGCAAAGCCGCTATAGGACAAGCCATCGTATGCCACGCGGAAAACGAGCGTGGCGTCGAGCTCGGGGGTCGAATTGAAATCAGACGGCGCAGTCATGGGCGCTCCCAACTAACTAGCAACGATATTGCGACAAAAAAAGAGGGGTACGCGAACGTACCCCTCGAATATAGCCTATGCAGACGGATTGTCTACTCAGCGGTCTCCTCAGCAGGAGCCTCCTCGGCAGCCTCGACCTTCTTGGGAGCAGCGGCCTTCTTGGGGGCCGGAGCAGCCTTCTTGGCCTTAGGCGTGCAAGGCTCGGTGACGAGCTCCATGATAACGATGGGAGCGTTGTCGCCCTTGCGGTTACCGAGCTTCATGATGCGGGTGTAACCGCCGTTGCGGTCCTGCCACATACCCTGAGCAGCCTTGTCGAAGATCTCGGCAACGAGCTGCTTATCGCCGAGCTTGGCGATAGCCAGACGACGAGAGTGCAGGTCGCCCTTCTTGGCCCAGGTGATGATCGGATCGACGACCGAACGCAGCGCCTTAGCGCGGGTCTCGGTGGTCTTGATGCGGTCGTTCTCGAAGAGGGCCTTAGCAAGGCTCTTCTTCATGGCCTTGGTGTGGCTCGCATCGGTGCCGAGCTTCAGGCCCTTCTTAACGTTGTGACGCATGGTCTAGTTTCTCCTCAAATATGCGAAGCATTAAGCCTTCAGGCTCAGGCCCATGGACTCAAGCTTGTCCTTCACTTCCTCGATCGACTTAACACCGAAGTTACGGATGTTGAGCAGATCGTTCTCCGAGAACTCAACGAGCTGACGGACCGAGTGAATGCTGGCGCGCTTAAGGCAGTTGTAGGAACGGACGGAAAGGTCCAGATCCTCGATCTGCTTGTCCAGCTCGGCGTTGTCATTGGTGACCTCGGGAGCGAAGATCGAAGCCTCCTCCTCGACCTCGGGGGTCTCGGCAAGGTTCATAAAGGCGGCCATATGCTGGTTGATGATATTGGCAGCCTGGACCACGGCGTCGCGCGGGGCGATGGAGCCGTTGGTCTCGATCTCGAGGACAAGGCGGTCGTAGTCGGTGTGCTGACCGACACGGCAAGCCTCAACGAGCTTGGCGCAACGGGAAACCGGCGAGTACAGCGAGTCGACGTGGATCACACCGATGGGATCGTTGTCGCGCTTGTTGGCCTCGCCAGAAACATAGCCGCGGCCATAGCCGATGCGCATGCTCATGGTGAGATGGCCACCCTCGGTGAGCGTAGCGATGTGCTGCTCGGGGTTGACCAGCTCAAACTCGGACGGAATAAAGAAGTCCGCACCGGTGACCTCGCAGGGGCCGTCAACCGAGATGGTGGCGGTCGCCTCGTCGGTCGTGCCGAGAGCCCTGAAGACAAGACCCTTGACATTCAGGACGATGTCGGTGACATCCTCGACCATGTTAGGGATGGTCATGAACTCGTGCTGCGCACCATCGATCTGAATAGCCTCGACGGCGGCACCCTCGAGCGAGGACAGAAGTACGCGACGAAGGGAGTTACCCAGCGTATCGCCGTAACCACGCTCGAGCGGCTCGACGGAGACACGAGCAGACGTCTCGTTGATCTCTTCGACCTGAACCTGAGGCCTAATGAATTCTGACATGTATTACCTCCAGCCTCAGCAGCCCGGATGGACTACTTAGAGTAGAGCTCGACGATGAGCTGCTCGTTGATATCACCGCTGATCTGCTCACGCGTCGGCAGAGCGAGCACGTTACCAGACAGCTTCTCGATATCGACCTCGAGCCAGCCAGGGACCTCAAAGCGCTCAGAGGAAATCAGAGCCTCCTTGATGGGGAGGAGGTCACGGAACTTCTCGCCGACAGCGACGACGTCGCCGGCCTTGACGCGGTAGGACGGGATGTCCACGCGCTTGCCGTTCACGGTGAAGTGACCGTGACGGACGGACTGACGAGCCTCTTTGCGGGTGCGGGCGAAGCCAAGACGGAAGACGACGTTGTCGAGGCGAGACTCAAGGATGATCATGAGGTTCTCACCGGTGACGCCGTTCATCTTGCGGGCCTTGTTGAAGTAGCCGTGGAACTGCTTCTCCAGAACGCCATAGATGAACTTGACCTTCTGCTTCTCGCGCAGCTGCATGCCGTACTCAGATTCCTTGCGACGGCGCTTGGGCTGACGGATAGATTCCTTCTTGCTGCTGTAACCGAGCTCAGCGGGATCGATCCCGAGCTGACGGCAGCGCTTAAGAACAGGAGTCCTGTCGATTGCCATATTGATACGATCCTTTCAGTTACACGCGGCGACGCTTCTTGGGGCGGCAGCCGTTGTGCGGGATGGGGGTCTTGTCCTGGATGCTCGAGACCTCGAGGCCAGCAGCCTGGAGGGAGCGGATGGCGGTCTCACGACCGGAGCCGGGGCCCTTGACGAAGACGGAAACCTTCTTCATACCGTGCTCCATGGCCTGCTTGGCAGCAGCCTCGGCAGCCATCTGGGCAGCGAACGGCGTGGACTTACGGGAGCCCTTGAAGCCCACCTGGCCAGCCGACTTCCAGGAAATGACGTTGCCCTGGGGATCGGTGATCGAAACGATCGTGTTGTTGAACGTAGAACGAATGTGAGCCTGGCCCACGGAAATGTTCTTACGGTCCGCGCGCTTCAGACGGGCAGCGCGAACGTTCTTCTTAGCAGTAGCCATCTATCTAGCGCTCCTTATTTCTTCTTCTTAGCACCGATCTGACGCTTCGGGCCCTTGCGGGTACGAGCGTTAGTGTGGGTGCGCTGGCCGCGGACCGGGAGGCCCTTGCGGTGACGAAGGCCGCGGTTGCAGCCGATGTCCATAAGGCGCTTGACGTTCTGGTTGCGCTCACGGCGGAGGTCGCCCTCAACCATGATCTGGTTCTTGTCGATATAATCGCGGATGGCGTTAACCTCATCCTCGGTGAGGTCCTTAACGCGCGTATCCACGTTAACGTTGCACTCGACGCAAATCTTCGTCGCAGTGGTGCGGCCGATGCCGTAAATGTAGGTCAGACCGATCTCAACGCGCTTCTCACGCGGGAGGTCGACACCATTAATACGGGCCAACGTAGTCTCCTCTCTTAACCCTGACGCTGCTTATGACGGGGGTTCTCGCAAATGACGAGGACCTTGCCATGGCGCCTAATGATTTTGCACTTATCGCACATCTTCTTGACCGAAGGACGTACCTTCATCGTTCTTCCTTTCGGTAGCGCTCAAACTACTTCCCTACTATCTACTCGCCCAGCCGCAGGCGTTTAAAACTATGGCTGGTCTTCACACACAATCCGACCGTAGGTTGAGCTAAGCCTGCAGTCGGAAATGGAGTGCGTGTATGCGTGCCGCTATTTGTAGCGATAGGTGATGCGGCCGCGGGTCAGGTCGTACGGGGAAAGCTCCACGACAACCCTGTCACCGGGGAGAATACGGATGTAATTCATTCGGATCTTGCCAGAAATGTTGCACAGAACCGAATGACCGTTCTCGAGCTCGACCTTAAACATGGCGTTGGGCAGCGGTTCCTTTACCGTACCCTCGAGCTCAATTGCGTCTTCCTTCTTCACAAGCAATCATCTTTCTCTAGAAAACGACAGCGATTGAGTATTCTACAACACGTATGCACGCATCGTAATAACTTCGTAATGGCTCCACAACTAAGTGGAACTTGTTACATTTGAAATGTTAAGGCGCGCATTTGACGCAAGCCCTACATTTCACCGCCTTGCAAGGAACACCAGGAACCCTGCGCATCCGTGGTGAGAATCACCGGACCGTCATTGGTAATGGCGACGGTGTTCTCGTAGTGCGCGGCGGGCAGGTGGTCGTTGGTCGTAACAATCCAACCGTCGGAGCCTGTGCTCACATGGTTGGAACCCATCGTAACCATCGGCTCGATGGCAATGACCATGCCGGCCTGGAGGCGAACGCCCCTCCCCTTCTTTCCATAGTTAGGAACGTTGGGGTCCTCGTGCATCACACGGCCAATGCCATGGCCAACATAATCACGAAGCACGCCATAGCCGTGAGACTCGGCGAGAGACTGAACGGCATAGCCAACATCCCCGATATGGTTACCGGGGACAGCCTGCTCGATGGCAGCCTTAAGGCAATCGCGCGTAACCTCGCACAGGGCCTTGGCCTCGGGCGTGGGGTTGCCAACGAAAAACGTCCAAGCGTTATCGCCGACCCAACCGTCGACAACGGCTCCCGTATCGATGGAAATGATATCGCCATCGCGCAGGATCATGTCGGGGTTGGGAATACCGTGGACCACGGCATCGTTAATCGATGCGCAAATGGTCCCCGGGAACCCGCCGTAACCCTTAAACGCCGGGGTGCCGCCATGCATGCGGATAATCTGCTCCGCGAGCTGATCGAGCTCAAAGGTGGAAACGCCGGGGCGCACCATGGCTCCAACGTGGCGGAGCGCCATCTTAGATAGCGCTCCTGCCTTCTTCATCTGCTCGATTTGCGTTGCAGACTTAATCTTGATCATAGACCGAGAGCCTCTTTGACATCCCCGTACACGGTCTCGCGAGCCTGGTCACCGTTGACCGACTTGAGCAGACCCTGGCCACGATAGTAGTCGACGAGCGGGCTCGTGGACTTCTCGTAGACGTCGAGACGGTTCTTGATGGTCTCGGGCTTGTCGTCGTCGCGCTGATACATCTCGCCACCGCACTTGGGGCAGGTAGCATCCGCAGCGGTGCCGGTGTAACCGCAGGCGCGGCAGGTGCGACGCGAAGACAGACGATCGATGATGACCTCGGGGGCCACGTCGACCAGAAGGGCGCAGTCGATCTCGCGACCCATGGCGGAGAGCTCGGAATCGAGCGTCACAGCCTGGGCGGTGTTGCGCGGGAAGCCGTCGAGGATGAAGCCCTGCTGGGCGTCATCGGCAGCAAGGCGCTCCTTGACAAGGTCGATTACGAGCTGGTCGGGAACGAGCTCGCCAGCGTCCATGTACTTCTTAGCCTGAATACCAAGCTCGGTGCCACCCTTGACGGCAGCACGCAGCAGGTCGCCCGTGGAAATGTGAGCGACGCCAAACTCGGCGACGAGCTCCTGTGCGACGGTGCCCTTACCGGCACCCGGAGCTCCGAGCAATACGAGGTTCATGAGCAATCCTCCTCTAGCCTATTTAAAGAATCCATCGTAATCATACATCTTGATCTGGCCTTCGAGCTTATCGACCGTGTCGAGCACGACGCCGACCATGATGAGGATGGACGTGCCGCCAAATGCCTGGATCAGATGGTTACCCGTGAAGGAGAAGATGATCGAAGGCACGATGGCGATGAGCGCCAAAAAGACAGCGCTGGGAAGCGTGATCTTGTTGAGCGCGTTCTTGATGTAGGCCGCGGTAGCCCTACCCGGACGAACGCCCGGAATAAAGCCGCCCTGCTTCTTAAGGTTGTCGGCCGTGTCATCGGGGTTGAACACCATTGAGGTGTAGAAGTACGCGAAGAACACAATGAGGACAACATTAAGCACCCAGTTGAGCCAACCGGTCGAAAGCGCAGAGGCAACTGCCTGAATCCAACCGATGCCGGGGAAGAACACGGCAATCTGAGCCGGGAAGTACAGCAGCGCCGAGGCGAAGATGATCGGCACGACGCCCGCGGTGTTGACCTTGATGGGCAGGTAGGTGGTCTGGCCACCCATCATGCGACGGCCTACGACGCGCTTGGCGTAGGAGACCGGGATGCGGCGCTGGCCGCGCTCAAGGAAAACGATCAGCGGGATAACCAGCAGGATGATGGCGCAGATGATCACCATGGTGATGATGCCACCGGCATTGCCCTCGGTGCTGGAGAAGATAGCCTGCGGCAGACCGGCCATGATGTTCGCAAAGATGATCAGCGACATGCCATTGCCGATACCGCGCTGGGTGATGAGCTCACCAATCCACATGATCAACATGGCGCCCGCAGTGAGCGTGCCGACGACCATGAGGTCGAAGATGATCTCGGGAGCGCCGGCGCCGTTAAAGCTGATGCCGAAGCTCTTAAAGAGGAAGAGGTAACCCACGGAGTTGAGGATTGCCAGAGCCAGGGTGAGGTAACGCGAATACTGCGTAATCTTGGTCTGACCGACCTCGCCCTCGCGGGCAAGCTCATGCAGGGAAGGCACAACGGCCTGGAGCATCTGGAGGATGATCGAGCTGGTGATGTAAGGCATGATGCCCAGCGAAAACACCGAAACATAGCTCAACGCGCCGCCAGAGAAAAGATTCAGGAGGGCCATAGCACCTGCGGCGACCGAATTGTTATCGGTCGAGAAAAGGCCCAGCATCCCCTGGAAGGGAATGCCGGGCACAGGAACGTGCGCACCAATGCGGTACACGACGAGCATAGCTATGGTAAAAAGAATCTTTTCGCGCAATTCTTTGATGCGGAAAGCATTCTTAAGACCATTTAGCACGGCAGCTCGACCTTTCCGCCGGCGGCCTCGATCTTGGCCTGCGCAGAAGCGCTGACCTTATCGACCTTGACCGTGAACTTCTTGGTGAGCTCACCATTGCCGAGCACCTTGACGGGCTCGAACTCGCTCTTGGTGATGCGAGCGGCCTTAAGAGCGGCACCGTCGATCACAGCGCCATCCTCGAACTTACGCTCGAGACGCTCAACGTTAACAGCGGTGTACTCGATACGACGGGGGTTGCGGAAGCCCGGAAGCTTGGGCAGGCGCATAGCCAGCGGAGTCTGGCCACCCTCGAAGCCGGCACCCTTGGTGCCGCCAGAGCGGGAACCCTGGCCCTTCTGGCCGCGGCCAGAAGTGGTGCCGTGACCCGAAGAATTGCCACGGCCGACGCGCTTGCGGTTCTTGGTGGAACCGGGCGCGGGAGTAAGATCGTGAAGCTGCATTTGCTACTCCTCTACAATCTCGACAAGGTGCTTGACCTTGAAGATCATGCCGCGGACGGACTCGTTGTCAGCAATCTCGCGAACCTCGCGGATCCTGTGGAGACCGAGGGCACGGACAGTACGGACCTGGTCCTGCTTGCAACCATTGGTGCTGCGGACCTGCTTGATCTTGATGGTGTCAGCCATGCTTAGTTCTCCTTACCGACGAACATCTCGGAGACCGTCAGGCCACGGCGAGCCGCGACGTCCTCAGGGCTGGAGAGCTCCTTGAGGCCCTCGACGGCTGCCTTGATGATGTTGAGGCCGTTGTCGGTACCGAGGGACTTGGACAGGACGTTCTTGATGCCAGCAAGCTCAAAGAGGGGACGCACAGCGCCGCCGGCGATAACGCCGGTACCCTCGACAGCGGGCTTGATGATGATGCGGCCGGCACCAAAGTGGCCGAGAACCTCGTGCGGGATGGTGCCCTGCTCGGTCACCGGCACGTGGAACATGTTCTTCTTGGCATCGAGAGACGCCTTGGAGATGGCCAGGGGCACCTCAGCGGACTTGCCCATGCCAACGCCGACGTTGCCCTTGCCGTCGCCAACGACGACGAGAGCGACGAGGCTCATGCGACGACCACCCTTGACGGTCTTCGACACGCGGTTGATGTAAACGACGCGCTCCTCGAACTCGGAGGCCTCGCGCTGCTGCTTCTGATTACGAGCCATGTGCTACATACCTCCTAGAACTCGAGACCGGCGGCACGAGCACCGTCGGCGAGGGCCTTGACGCGGCCATGGTAGATACGGCCACCACGATCGAAGGCGACCTTGGTGATGCCGGCCTCGATGGCGCGCTTGCCAACGAGCTGACCGACCTTCTCCGCAGCCTCCTTGTTCGAGGTGTGGGTGCCCTTGAACTCGGCCTCGAGGGTCGAGGCAGAGACGAGCGTCAGGCTGGAGCCCTTGCTGTCGTCGATGATCTGGGCATAGATGTTGGCGTTAGTACGGGTCACGCGAAGACGCGGACGCTCGGCGGTACCCGAGACCTTGCCGCGAACACGACGCTGACGACGCTTGAGGCCTTCCAGCTTCGCCTTATGCTTGTTCATACGTAAACTCCTAAAAAGGTTGATCTTGCCAGCACCTGACGGGGTGCTGGTCTTATGCGAGTGAGTCGGTTACGACTACTTGGCGGCCTTACCCAGCTTGCGGCGGATGTGCTCGCCAACATAGTGGATACCCTTGCCCTTGTAAGGCTCGGGAGGACGATGACCGCGGATCTCAGCGGCGATCTGACCGACCTGCTGCTTGTTGATACCCTTGACGTTCACGTGGGTGTTGTCGGGAACCTCGAAGGTGATACCCTCGGGAGCCTCAACGATCACGGGGTGCGAGAAGCCCAGGGAGAACTCGAGGTTCTTGCCCTTCTGCTGCACGCGGTAACCGACGCCGGCGAGCTCGAGCTTCTTCTCGAAGCCCTCGGAAACGCCAACAACCATGTTGTGGATGAGGGCGCGGGTGAGGCCGTGGCGGGCACGGGTCTCACGCTCGTCGTCGGGACGGGAAACGGTGAGGACGTTATCCTCGACGTTGATAGCGAGCTTCTCATAGACATCGAGCTCGAGCTGGCCCTTGGGGCCCTTGACGACAACGTTGTTGCCGTTGACTGCCACTTCGACTCCGGCGGGAATCTGGACAGGCTTATTACCGATACGAGACACGGTGATCTCCTTTCCTTCTACCTACCGAGCGAATTACCAGACGTAAGCGATGATCTCGCCGCCGACGTTGTGCTTGCGAGCATCGCGGTCGGTCATGACGCCATGGCTGGTGGAAATAATGGCGGTACCAAGGCCACCGCGGACGCGGGGCATGTCGGCAACGCCGGTGTACTTACGCAGGCCCGGCTTGGAAATGCGGCGGATGCCGTTGATGACTTTAGCCTTCTTGGGACCATACTTAAGCGTGATGTGCAGAGTCTTCTGGGGAACGGTGTCCTCGACATCGTAGCCCTCGATGTAGCCCTCCTCGTGCAGAACACGAGCGATCTCGACGAGCTTCTTGCTGCTCGGCATGGAGACCGTGGCCTTGTTCACAGAGTTAGCGTTACGGATGCGCGTAAGCATATCTGCGATCGGGTCTGTAAGGTTCATACAGATTCTCCTTCGTTCTTGATGAACACGTGCTCTTGGTTCTTCGCCGCCCTTAACGGCAAAGCCTAACTAGCGCGTTTTCCCTGTTCCAAACGGATGCTTGAAACGCTGGTAGTGACTTACCAGCTGGCCTTCTTAACGCCGGGAAGCTCGCCCTTGAGTGCAAGCTCGCGGAAGCAGACACGGCACAGGCCGAACTTGCGGTACACAGAGTGCGGACGGCCGCAGCGCTGGCAGCGCGTGTACTCACGAGTAGAGAACTTCTGCTTGCGATTGCACTTGACGATCATCGATGTCTTAGCCACTTATATCCTCCTCACATAGAGTATTGTTCGCCCCAAGCGCCGTCCCCTTATGGAAACGGCGCTTTTAGGGCAGGTGAACCTATTTCTTGAACGGGAAACCGAAGGCGTCCAGAAGGGCCTTGGCTTCCTCATCGGTGTTGGCGGTGGTCACGAAAGTGATGTCCATACCACGCTGGTGATCGACGGAATCGAAGTCGATCTCGGGGAAGATGAGCTGCTCGGTGACGCCCATGGAGAAGTTACCACGGCCGTCGAAGCTCTTGGCGGAGATGCCGCGGAAGTCGCGGATACGGGGGATCGCGACGGAGGTCAGACGATCGAAGAACTCCCACATACGGTCGCCACGCAGGGTAACCTTGCAGCCGATCGGCATACCAGCGCGCAGGCGGAAGGTAGCGATGGACTTGCGGGCGCGGGTGATCATCGGCTGCTGGCCGGTGATGGCGCGCAGGTCGCGCACGGCACCGTCGATGGCCTTGGAATCGGTAGCGGCCTCGCCGACACCCATGTTCACGACGATCTTCTCAAACTTGGGGATCATCATGACGTTCTCGTACTGGAACTTGTCCTGAAGCTGCTGCTTGACCTCGTTGTTGTACTTGGTCTTCAGACGCGGCACATACTTCTCTTCTGCCATTGTTCACTCCTTCTTGGGGTTTTAAGCACGGGGCGTGGCCACGGTGGGTTGTCCTCGTGCCTCCTGACTGCATCCGCGCCGCTCATGGCATTTTGCGGTTTGGACTCGACGCAGCAGGAGCCGACAAAACAATCGGTACTATACGCGCATTGAGTGCGTATTTCCAGAAAAACCTCGTCTGCCTGCACAACTCCACAACTCCCCCGCACAAATTGATCTGTTGGGAGCCAGGGCATAGTTGTTGAGGAACGAGAGTGGATTTTCGGACGCATGAGAGTGGATTATCGGACGCATGACGAACGAGAGTGGATTTTCTCCCACTTTTGGCCGAGATACAGACCAAAAGTGGGAGCCTATCCACTCTCGATGGAGTCCCTCGTTTCTTGGGAGATTGCTTTGGCTGGAGCGTGTCGGCTACTTGAGCGTGATGCACGAGGCGAGGGTTTTGCAGAAGTCTTTCTGGGACATCCCGAGGGGTCGGGTCTGGTCCGTCCCGCCCATTGTCACGATAAATACCCAATTTCCCGATGAGGCTACTCCGATTTTCTCGTCCATTGCGTTGCCTGTGGTGCCGAAGCCTCCGACGTTTTTGGGTTCGTAGGCTATCAATTCAACATCAATCCCATCAACGCCATCCTCCCCCTTTGTAATGTGGACTGTCCAACCATACTGATCATCCCTCTTTGTAACCTTGTATTCGTCGATCGGGAACCAGTCTGGCAAAACCATGACACAATCGTCGGTTTCGATGGTTCTTGCTTGCTTTGCCTCTTCTGCCTGGCGCTTGGCCTCTTCCTCGGCTTGCTTGGCGGCTACGGCTTCATCGCGGCGCTTGGTTGCGGCCTGTGCCAATGCGTCGGCATCAAAGGAAAAGCCCGCCTTCTTGGCGCCTGCATCTTCCTCGGCGTACTTCTTGGCGGCGGCAACCTCGTCGTCGGTCACCTCGATTGCCTCGACCGGAGCAAGCGAAACGTTGCCAGCATCGATGCTCTTTTTGCCCTCCGCCTTCTTGCTAACCTTGACGTCGACCTTTTCGCCCGGCACGGCGTAGATGGTGCCGTCGGCTGCAATGGGCGAGGCTGCAACCTCGGCCTTATAGCTGCCGCGACGGAGCTCGACGCCCGCTCCCGTGCTGTCGACATAGCGAACTACGTCGACCTTCTTGCCGCGCGCCTCCTTGCCGGTAATATGCAACGGCAGCCTGCTCGCGCCGGCCGATGTGTCCCACCCCTCTGCCGAGACTGTAAACCGCACGGCGTGCTTTGCAGCGAGGGCCTCTTGCTCGGCCGCCTCGCGCGCCTGCTCGGGTGCATAGATACCAAAGTAATAACCGGCTCCGCCACCCACGGCGAGCAGCGCCGCCACGACGGCAGCGATGATGAACGGCTTCTTGGAACGTTTGGGGATGGGCGCGACCGCCTCAGCCGCCATGTCGACTTGCTGCGACCCGGTAGGTGCTGCGGCATCAACGGGCGATGGGTTCGCCCCTCCCGTTTGCGCTTGATTATCTGGCACGACGGATGCGCCGCATACGGCGCAGAACTGGGCTCCGTCCTCGATTTTCGACCCACAGTTTCGGCAGAACATCCAAGCTCCCCCTCGTTCGACACCCGTTCAAGACGGGCATGCTTGAGCGCCCGCGCGCATGGCGGAGCGCAATCTCTTCTAAGCATATGCTAGGAGCGAACTGCCAAACGTTGTTGCGCAACATTGCCGGGTTAAGCCTCGGCATCCAGCCATCCCCAAATAAGTTGCGGTGAAATAGGGACTGTTTGGCGGCCTAACAGGCTTAAACAATCCGTATTTCACCGCAACTTATTGGTGGGGATGCGATTAGCGCTTGCGGGGGACGAGCTTGGTGCGGCGCAGGTGGATCATCTCGGCGGCGATGGAGATGGCGATCTCCTCGGGGTCCTCGGCCTGAATGGCAACGCCGATCGGCAGGTGCAGCTCGTCGATTTGCTCCTGCGTAAAGCCCTCCTGCTCCAGGCGGGCGCGCACAAAGGCCGTCTTGCGGCGCGAGCCCAGGCAGCCCAGGTAGGCGGGCTTGGCGCGCATGGCCTGGATTACCACGTCGATATCGGACTTGTGGCCTGCTGTGGCCACAACCACCAAGTCGCGTGGACCGATGGGGCACAGCTCGCTCAGGTTCTTGTAATCGACCAGGCAACGATCGTAGACACCGGGCACCCATTCGGGCGTCAGCGTGCCGGGGCGGTCATCGCACGCCACAACGGCAAAGCCCGCCGCCGTGAGTACGCGCGCCGTCGCGGCGCCCACGTGTCCACAGCCAAAGATGTAGGTCAGGCCCTCGGGGCAGAGCGTCTCGATGTGCGCCGGGGGAATCTCGGAGGCGGCGTTGGTGTAGGTGACCTTACTCCCCTCCTCCACCAGCGAAAGCTCGGGGCAGCCGGCAATGGTATGGCGCGATGCCCCGCCATGGTACTCGGCCACATCGCCCTCGAGTGCGTTTGCGACAAACGGCTCAAAGTCGATGACGAAGTCGCCGATGCGCCGATAGGCCAAGACGTCGGCAACCGACTGGAACAACGGTGCCTGAGTCGCATCCAGATGCAGGTAGCACAGGCAGATGGCACCGCCGCAGATCATGCCGGTATCGGAGTTCTCGCCGCCCATGGTGTAGCGGACCAGACGCGATTGCCCTGCGGCCAGCAGCTCGCGCGCCTCGTTCAGCGCAAAGAGCTCGATCTTGCCGCCGCCGATGGTACCTGCTTGGCCGCCATCGGCAAAGACAGCCATCCAGGCGCCCATGCCGCGCGGCGATGACCCTGCCGTGCCGGCAACTACCACCAGCTCGCACGTCTCACCAGCCTTCAGAGCGCCAAGCGCAGCATTCACCACATCGAGCTTTTCCATTGCAATTTCCTATCCCTGGAATACACCGGTGAGCATGGCGAGCGCCTCGAGCACGCCGCCACCGACCGACGTCGCCTTGTCCGAAATATAGTTGATATAGCTGGCATCGCCGCGCGGGTCGACGTCGGCACATTTAAAGCCTTCGGTCACTTGAACGCCGTCGGCCAAAAGGCCGCGCAAGCAGCCGTCAATCTGCGTGACCATGGGAGTATCACCCGCATACCCGATCACGTCGCCGGCACTCACGATGTCGCCGATGGTGCGGTCGGACCTAAACACGCCGGCGGCGGGACTGTGGATAACGCGCTCCTTGCCATAACCGGCGATAATGCCCGGCACGCCCGTATTGGGCTGAGGCGACCCC
Source organism: uncultured Collinsella sp. (assembly GCA_934630385.1). Classification (GTDB taxonomy): domain Bacteria; phylum Actinomycetota; class Coriobacteriia; order Coriobacteriales; family Coriobacteriaceae; genus Collinsella. Next base: position 17,894 of record CAKTWE010000010.1, on the reverse strand, counting down.
TGGGTGATGACGCGGCCGAGGAAATGACCGCGCATGGTCTCGACCACGGCGTCGCAATCGGCCGGCGCGGTAAAGCCCGGCCCCACGGCGATGACGACAGGCGCCATATCGCGCGTGGTGCCCAAGTTGCGCTTGGCCAGTATCGCGTCGACCACGGCAGCGGGTTTCAGTTCGTCGAGCATCTTGGCCTGGGGGTCTACCACGACGGCGACGTCTCCGGCCTCGGTAATTGCAAGCGCCTCTGCCGGCGTCTGCGCCAAGCGAGCGCGAATGCCCTCGACCTGGACCTCGCCCAGGCGAATGGCCTCGCAAAAACTAATTGTGCGGCGGATGCACGTGGGAACCGCGATATCGGCCATAACGACCGACACGCCAGCGCGTACCAAACGGGCGGCGACGCCCGTGGCGATATCGCCGGCGCCGCGAACATAAACGAGCATTCCCGGGGCACCTCCCTGTGCTACGGTTTGAGCAGAGCAAAGCGGTTCGACCGCTACTCTGATGATTATTTATTATCACAGTATTATACGGCGGTGAACAGATGGAAACGGTTAACGGCAGCCTTGCCTCCACGCTCAAGATTGAGCCGGGCATTACCGCGATTATCGGCAGCGGCGGCAAGTCGACCCTGCTCAAGACGCTCGGCCTTGAGCTTATGCGCGCTGGCGGCCGCGTGCTCCTCTGCACCACCACGCACATGTTCCCCGTCGCCGGCGTGCCATGGGACGGGTCGAGCCGTCGCCTGGACGCCGCGCCTTGGAAGCCGGGGACCCTACATGTTCCCGGCTGCACCTGCGAGGCATGCACGGGCCTTGCGCGCGGAAGCATCTGCCAGGCAGGCATCTTGGACCCGGAGACAGGCAAGCTCTCCGCCCCCGCCGAGCCGCTCGGCGAGCTGGCGCAGCGCTTTAACTATGTGTTGGCCGAGGCGGACGGCAGCAAGCGACTCCCGCTCAAGGCCCACGCCGCCTGGGAGCCGGTAATTCCCGCCGCCACGGCAAACGTTGTCTGGGTCGTCGGCGCCTCGGGGCTCGGCAAGCCCATCAACGAAGCCGTCCACCGCCCCGAGCTCTTTTGCGAACGTTGCGGCTGCGAGCTCACCGACATCGCCACGCCCGAGCGCGTCGCCCAGGCGCTCAATGCCGAGATGCAGGCGCTGAAACTCAGCGCCGCACGCGTCATGCTCAACCAAGTCGACACGCTCAGCGACCCCACGATGGCCGACCGCTTCGAGGCAGCTCTCGACCGCCCCCTCATCGTCACCAGCCTCCAGGGGTAGTTAAAAGAGCCCCGTCCCAAATTAGCTACCCCGGCGCCCTTTCTGCTAGCGGGGGACGTAGCGGCCGGGTTGGGCTCCGGTGGGCTCGCCGTCGCGCGCAGCCAGCACGCCATTCACAAACACAGCCTTGGCGCGGCCATGTGCTTCAAAACCCTCGAGTGGCGTGTAGTCCACAGCCTGATGCTGCGTCGCGGCGCTGATCGTCCAGCGCGCCTTGGGATCCCACACGCACACGTCGGCATCGGCGCCCTCGGCAAGACAGCCCTTGTGCGGATACATGCCAAAGACGCGCGCCGGGTTCTCGCTCATCAAGCGGCACAGATCCTCAGGCCCCAGCTGTCCCTCAAAGCTCGTAGCGATCGCGACGGGACGATGCTCCACACCGGGCCCGCCGTTGGGAATCGCGCGGAAGTCGTCGCGCCCGCGGTCCTTTTGTCCGCGCAGGTTAAAGCTGCAGTGGTCGGTCGCAATCGTATCGATCTCGCCGGCCACAAGCGCCTCGCGCAAAGCCGCACGGTCGCCGGCATGGCGCAGCGGCGGACTCATCACATACTTGGCACCCGCAAAGCCGTCCTCGCCCTGCTCCAAATAGCAAGTATCGTCGAGCATCAGATACTGAGGGCAAGTCTCGACATAGATGTTCTTCTGCCCGCGCGCTTTGGCAGCACGAATGGCCTCGAGCCCCAGCTTGGTCGAAAGGTGCACCACGTTGACCGGAGCGTCCCCGGCCAAGTGCGCCAGATACAGCAGGCGGCTCACGGCCTCGGCCTCACACACGTCCGGACGGCTGAGTGCATGCCCCTCGGGCCCGTGGATACCCTGCTCAAACACGCGCTTCTGCAGTTCATTCACCAGCGTACCGTTTTCGCAATGCACGCACAGGATACCGCCCAGGCGCTTGAGCTCCTCGAGCACCTCGAGCGTCTCAGCATCGTCCAGGCGCAGATGATCGTAGGCAAAGTAGGTCTTAAACGATGACACGCCCGCCTCGCGCATGGCCGAAAGATCGGCGCGATTGCGCTCGTTCCACTCGGCGAGTGCCATATGAAAGGCATAGTTGGCCGTGCAGGTCCCGTCGGCGCGGCGATGCCACTCGGCCAAGGCATCGGGCATGGTCACGCCGCGATCGGCCGTGGCGTAGTCCACAATGGTCGTCGTACCGCCGCAGGCAGCCGCACGCGTTCCGGTCTCAAAGCTATCGGCTGTCCAATCCATGCCGGTCCAGCACTGCATGTGCGTGTGGGCATCGATAAAGCCGGGGAACACCCAACAGTCGGTGGCGTCCTGGACGGTATCGCCCTCGCCCGGCTCGATTGCCGCGGCAATCCGCACAATCTTGTCGCCCTCCATGGCAAGATCGGCGCGACGAAGCCCCTGGGGCGTCACGAGCGCACCGTTTTTGATGATGATCATTATTGCTCCTTATTGATTGATGCAGTTGGCCACGCGATCAAAATACGAGCAGGCGGCGATATGCTCCGTTATGCGTTGCTGTCCCTTGGCGGTATCGACGTCCCACAGCTCGTAGGCACGCGCCTCGACCGGCACCACGTCGGTACGGCCCTTGAGGATCGAACCGCCGCCGTCCTTGCCCTCAAGACACATAAGTGCATCGAACAGTTCCGCCGGAAAGAGCACCGGGCTCGAAGGCCCACCGTTGCACGCAAGACGCACCGGATGCTTGCGGCCGCACTCGTCAAACGCGCGAACCATAGCCTCAAATGAATCCGAACTCACGAGTGGCTGGTCGCCCGGCAAAAAGAGGCAGCCTTTCCAGTTGCGATCGACCCCCCACGAAAGGCCCGCACGGACGCTTTCGCTGCGCAGCTTGCCATCGTGCAACACGCACGGGCAATGCTTGTCCTCGCAAATCTGAGCGACCTCGGGCCAACGCGTCGAAACCACGACGTCAAAGCCCCGGGGAACCGAATCGATGGTCCGGGCAATCAACGGCTCGCCATAGATATCGGCAAGCATCTTGTTAGAGCCAAACCGCTTGCCCTCGCCCGAAGCCATAATGACGCAACCGAGTTTCATCTCCGCAAACCTCCCCTGGCTGCCTTGGACACCATAGTTGCTATACCCACCATACCAAGCTCACACTCCGTCGGAACAGGCATGCGCTCGTTTTTCCAGCGAACGCCCCTTGGCTCTCCATAGCACAAAGGAGGGCACCCCGCGACGCAGGGCACCCTCCTCAATGGTGCAGATATGCCTACTCAGCGTCGCCGGTAAACGTGGTACCGGTCTTGCCGGCAAGGCCATCGCGCGCCTTCTCGAGCAGCGTGATGAGTGCCGTGCGGCCCGGCTTGCTCTCGGCAAACGTCGAGGCGGCCTGGACCTTGGGCAGCATGGAGCCGCGACCGAACTCGTTGGCCTCGGACAGACGCTTTACGTCAGCCGCGGTCAGTGTGTCGAGCCACTGCTCGTGGTCGGTGCCAAAGCCAATGGCAACCTTCTCCACGGCCGTCAGGATGATCAGAGCATCGGCATCGAGCTGCTCGGCGAGCTTCTCGGCCGCAAAGTCCTTATCGATGACAGCAGCAGCGCCCTTAAGGTGGTTGCCCTGGGTCTTGGTGACGGGAATGCCGCCACCGCCGCAGGAGATCACCACATGGTTGGACTCGACGAGCGACTTAATGGTGTCAAGCTCGACGATGTTCACGGGCTTGGGCGAGGCAACCACGCGACGGAAGCCCTGCTTCTCGTCGTGGATGAACTGGTAGCCGCGGTCGGCCTCCAGTTCCTTGGCCTCGGCCTCGCTCATCCACGGACCGATCGGCTTGACCGGGTCGGCAAAGGCCGGATCGTCTGCCGCAACCTCGACCTGGGTGAGCACGGTGGCGACACCCTTGTCGATATTGCGGTCGAGCATTTCCTCGCGCAGGGCGTTTTGCAGGTCATAGCCAATGTAGCCCTGGCTCATGGCACCGCAAACGGACAGCGGGCAGGGAATGTACTTCTGAGGATTAGAGCGCGTAAGCTCTGCCATCGCGTTGGCGATCATACCCACCTGGGGGCCGTTGCCATGCACGACGACGACCTCGTTGCCCTCCTCGATCAGGTCGACAATGGCCTTGGAAGTCGTCTTGACGGCCTCCATCTGCTCGGGAAGGTTGGCGCCGAGGGCGTTTCCGCCCAAGGCGACAACAATACGCTTAGCCATTTCTCAGCCCAGCTTTAGGCCTGGAACCAACGGGCGGTGTTGCGCTCGTCGAGAGCCTTGAGGGTAGCGGCGGGATCGGCAACCTTCTGCAGGAACATCATGGCTGCGATGGCGTACGGCTTGTAGCTGGCCTCCTTGTACATGCCCACACGGTGCATGTCGAAGACGTCGGCGTTAACCTCGCCGTGCTCGCAGGAGACACCGGAGATGTCGGCGGGCAGCGGATGCATAAAGATGGTGTCCTGGCCGTTGGCGGTCTTCTCCATGAGCTCGGTCGTGGAGCACCAATCCTGATGCGTAGCGTTCTGAGCGAGCAGCTCCTTCTCGAGCGCAGCGATGCCGGCGTCGTCGCCCTCGGCGTACAGGTTGGTGCGCTTCTCCATGGCGGCAAACGGAGCCCAGCTCTTGGGGATCACGATATCGGCGCCTTCGAAGGCCTCGGCCATGGTGTTGACCTGCTTAAAGGTGGTGCCGGACTCGGCGGCGTAGCCCTTAGCGCGCTCGACGACCTCGGGCATGAGGTCGTAGCCCTCGGGGTGTGCCAGGGTGACGTCCATGCCAAAGCGGGGCAGCAGACTGATCAGCGACTGCGGGCAGGACAGCGGCTTACCGTAAGAGGGCGAGTAGGCCCAGGTGACAGCAACCTTCTTGCCCTTGAGGTTCTCAAGGCCGCCAAACTCGTTGATGAGGTAGAGCATGTCGGCAGAGGACTGCGTGGGATGATCGGAGTCGGACTGCAGGGAGATGAGCGTGGGACGGTGATCCAGAACGCCGTCCTCGTAGGCCTGCTGGACAGACTCGGAGACCTCGGCCATGTAGGCGTCGCCCTTGCCGATGTACATGTCGTCGCGGATGCCGATGACGTCGGCCATGAAGGAGATCATGGTAGCGGTCTCGCGGACGGTCTCGCCGTGAGCGATCTGGGACTTCTTCTCGTCTAGGTCCTGCAGCTCAAGACCGAGCAGGTTGGCTGCCTTAGAGAAGGAGAAGCGCGTACGGGTGGAGTTGTCACGGAACAGGGAAACGGCCAGACCCGAGTCGAAAATCTTGGACGAGACGTTGTTCTCGCGCAGCTCGCGCAGGGCATCGGCGACGATGTAGAGAGCCTTGAGCTCATCGGTAGTCTTATCCCAGGTGTGCAGGAAGTCGCTGCCGTACATACCCTTAAAATCGAGGCCGTTCAGCTGCTCGACGAGCTCGGTAAACTTGGCGTCCATGTAAATATCCTTTCTAAAGGTGAAACGATCGCAATGAGTAGATGTGCTCCGGCATGCGCGTGTGGCTAGAACATGCAGAGCGCTATGACGAGGACCCGCTACCGTCGAGGAAGCATGGGAGATAACGACCGCGGGCCCCAAGTCAACAGGAGGTGCCGGGGACACAGGCTGTCCCCGGCTCAACAAAATCGAGGAATGGGACTAGTCGATCTTGTTGTTGGTCAGACCGGCGCGGAAGACGGTGGCGTCGCCATCGGCCTGGCTCGGATCGTAGAGGTTCAGGGCAGCCACATACATGGCAGCAGCGGTGACCAGGTCGTCCTTGTAGGTGACCTCGTTGGGAGCGTGAGCCTGAGACTCGGCACCCGGGCCAAAGCCGACGCAGGGGATGCCATAGCGGCCCTGGATGGAAACGCAGTTCGTGGAGAAGGTCCACTTGTCGCACAGCGGACGACCGGTGCGCTTGTCCATGCTGGGCTCGCAGCCGATGCGCTCGTCACCGAACATGGCCTTGTGGGCGTCGACGAGGGCCTTGACGTGCGGAGCGGTCTCCTTGTTGATCCACGTGGGGAAGTAAGCCTCGGTCTCGTAAACCTCGCCGGTCCAGGACGGACGGTCGTACATGTACATGGAGACCTTCACGTCGTCGCCGTACTTCTTGGCGGCCGGCAGGTTGCGGATCTCGTCCAGGCAGGACTCCCAGGTCTCGCCGGCGGTCATGCGACGGTCGATGGAGATGGCGCAGGAGTCAGCGACAGCGCAGCGGCTGGGGCTGGTGTAGAAGATCTGGCTGACGGTGCAGGTGCCGCGGCCCAGGAAGCGGGCGTCCTCGAAGTGCTCGGGGTTGTACTTGGGGTCGAGCATCTTGACGAGGCCCTTGATGTCGGTCGACTCGTCGCAGCCGTTGTTGTTGAGGGCGCGGACGTCGGCGATGATGTCGGCCATCTTGTAGATGGCGTTGTCGCCGCGCTCGGGAGCGGAGCCGTGGCAGGAGGTGCCGTGAACGTCGACGCGGATCTCCATGCGGCCGCGGTGACCGCGGTAGATGCCGCCGTCGGTAGGCTCGGTGGAAATGACGAACTCGGGCTTAATGCCGTCCTTGTTGTAGATGTACTGCCAGCACATGCCGTCGCAGTCCTCTTCCTGGACAGTGCCGACGACCATGATCTTGTAGCCCTCGGGGATGAGGCCCATGTCCTTCATCATCTTGGCAGCATAGGTAGCAGAAGCCATGCCACCCTCCTGGTCGGAGCCGCCGCGGCCGTAAATGATCTCGTCGGTCTCGTAGCCCTCATAGGGATCGGCATCCCAGTTCTCGATGTTGCCGATGCCGACGGTGTCGATGTGGGAGTCGATGGCGATAATCTTGTCGCCCTCGCCCATAAAGCCCATAACGTTGCCCAGGCCGTCGACCTTGACCTCGTCATAGCCAAGGCTCTCCATCTCGGCCTTGATGCAAGCGACAACCTCGCCCTCCTCGCAGGACTCAGAGGGGTGGGAGATCATGGCGCGCAGGAAGCGAGTCATATCAGCACGATGAGACTCAGCAGCAGCCTTGATAGCGTCGAAATCGAGTTCTTTAGCCATTGTTCATAACCTTTCAAACGAAGGAATCTACCTGTGAGGTGGCGGAGCGATACCTATTTACTCCGCTGCTCGGACAGTCCTGCGCAAGACGGAAAGCACATTAAGTGCTTTCCTTTGCGTGCGGAACTCGCGACGGAGCAAATAGGTATCGCTCCGCCTCCCGGGCTCATGCATCTGCAGGACATAGGGGGTCTAATAGGAATTTGGCGCGGCGCGTTGCGCCGCCCAACGATTAGCAGGTCGGATACTCGCCCTCCCAGACGATGCGGCGATACTGGTCGGGGTCCGTGTCGCCTTCCGTGGAGAAGCAGAGCACGGAGCTCGTCTTGTCCAGGCCGATGAGCTCCTTGAGCTCGGCGTACTCGGGATCGAGCATGAGGGTCTCGACCAGGCCGGTGGTCACCGCGCCGGACTCGCCGGAGATGACGCGCGGGTCGCCCTTCTCGGGAGCGCCCAGGGTGCGCATGCCGCGAGCGGTGACCCAGTCGGGGCAGGACACGAAGGCGGTGGTGTGGTTGCGCAGGATATCCCAGCCCAGAATGTTGGGCTCGCCGCAGCACAGACCGGCCATGATGGAGGGCATGTCGCCGTCCACGATGCGCGGATCGCCGTCGCCGGCGGCAGCGCCCTTGTACAGACAGGCGGCAGGCGCGCACTCAACCACGACGAAGGTGGGCGGGTTATCGGGATACAGGTTGGTAAAGTAGCCCACCACGGCGCCCGCGAGCGAACCCACGCCAGCCTGGACAAAGACGTGCGTCGGGCGGTTGATGGCCATCTCGCGCAGCTGCTCGGCAGCCTCGGAAGCCATGGTGCCGTAACCCTCCATGATCCAGGACGGGATCTTCTCGTAGCCCTCCCAGGCGGTGTCCTGAACGATGACGCCGCGCTCGCAGGCATCGGCCTCGGCGGCGGCCATGCGCACGCACTCGTCGTAGTTGACCTCTTCGATGGTCACCGTGGCGCCCTCGGCGGCGATGTTATCGAAGCGGGGCTTGGTGGAACCCTTGGGCATGTGCACGACGGCCTTCTGGCCCAGCTTGTTGGCAGCCCATGCCACGCCGCGGCCATGGTTGCCGTCAGTGGCGGTAAAGAAGGTGGCCTGGCCAAAGTCCTCGGCCAGCTGATCGGAGGTCAGGTAATCGAAGGTGCAGTCGGCAACGTCCTTGCCGGTCTCGTCGGCAATGTAGTTGGCCATGGCAAACGAGCCGCCCAGAACCTTAAAGGCGTTGAGGCCAAAACGATAGCTCTCGTCCTTAACGCACAGGTTGGAAAGGCCCAGGCGCGCAGCCTGACCATCCAGGCGGGCAAGCGGAGTGACGGTGTACTGGGGGAACGACTGGTGGAAGGCACGGGCCTTCTTCACGTGGTCGAGGCTCATGATTCCCAAGTGCTTGTCATCGCTCTTGGGCATCGTGTTGCCCGCCCACTGGATCTTATCGGCCATACGGTGAACTCCTTAAGTCCTCTCTTGCCGGCCCCCGCATACGCGTTTCAGCCCGATCCCATTCACACGGCTGAACTTTTATGTGGATGCCAAACAAAAAGTTTGTTAATAATGTTCTATCACACTTTTTGATTGGCATACCTAACGAATTGTTTGTTGCCGTAATCGGTACTTTTTCGCCGCCGAACGGTCATGAATTGCCTTGTTGATGGATTTGTTTGCGGTCAAGTGTGGTTTATGGCAAAGTGTGCCCAAACTAATTTTTAGGAAGGCACCCATGACCCCCGCACAGATTGAGTTTTATAAGCGCCTTGCACACGGCCTGGCGCTCCAATTTGGCCCCAACTGCGAAGTCGTCGTCCACGACCTGGAGACCGAGGACGTGGACCACTCCATCGTAGTGATCGAAAACGGCCACGTCAGCGGGCGCAAACTGGGTGACGGCCCCAGCCATATTGTGTTTGAGTCCATGCACGAGGGCACCACCGACGTACACGACCGCGAGCCGTACCTCACCAAAACCGCCGATGGCAAGCTGCTCAAGTCCTCGACCATCTTTATCCGCAACGACGAGGGCAAGCCCGTCGGCATTTTGGGCATTAACTTTGACATTACGCTTATGAAGGCTTTTGAGCGTTCGCTCGACGCCTTTACCGGCACCGGCGGCTCGGGCTACACCGAGCCCGAGCCCATTACCAAGAACATCGGCGACCTGCTCGAGGATCTGCTGCACGAGTGCGAGCAGTTTGTGGGCAAGCCCGCGGCGCTCATGACCAAAGACGAGCGCATTCGTGCCATTGGCTACCTCGACCGTCGCGGCGCCTTCCTCATTTCCAAGTCGAGCGAACGCGCCTGCGAGTTCTTTGGCATCTCCAAGTACAGCTTCTATAGCTACCTCAATGAGGCCAAGGCGGCAGCAGGCGACAAGTAGGCACTCGCCTGGATTGCCCCTCCCCTTTTGGGCGCGAGTTCTGGAAAGCATGAATCCAAGACCGAGCCGCTTGGAAAGTTCCATATAATCGATGTCATTAGTATTTCGAAAGGGTGGAACAGAATGGCGTTGAGCAAGGCATCATGCACCGGTCGCGGATTGATTCCGGCAATTGGTGGGCATGTGCACCGCATGTTCGATGAGGGTGAAGACGACCTGTTTTCACTGAGCCTTGACGATGTGATGGATGATCGCCCGTGGACCGCCGACGAACTCATGGGCGGCGGGGCTCGCCCGTCAAGCCCCAATCCCGCACTTGCGCCTAAGTCCGCACCTGCGCCGACTCCTGCGCAGTCGCCTGTTTCGACGCCCGCGCCTACGCCCGCACCCACTTCGGCGCCCACACCAGCTCCCCGCCCCGCAAGTGACCCGTCCGAGACGGCGGCATTTCTCGCTGCAGCGACGCAGGGCAAATCGGCCGACAGCACCGTTATGTACAGCGCCCAGCAGTTGCCTGTTCCTGCGGCACGCAAGCCTCCGATCACAAGGCTCGATGAGCCCGTTGCCCATCAGGTTGCCTACGATTCCCGGGCTGCAGCCGATCTGGATGAGACCTCAACCGGCATGCCGGCGCTCGACGTTCCAGTTAACCCGCTTTTTGCCGCCAACACGAGCGCCGCGGATTATGAGGGCGGTGCGGCATATTCCGATTATTCCGATGGCTATACTGACACCGGTCGCATCGAGACCGAGGATTATGACACCACATCGAGCGATTATCTCAACGATCCGTACGCTGCCACGCCTGCACCGGAATATGACCCGGAGGCCGCGTCCGCGCCGGCGTATACCAAAAGCACGGGCGAAGAGCGCTTCGCCGATTATTACGCCAAGGAAAAGGCACTGCGTTTCTCGGAATTTCCGCAGGCAGTCAAGGTTGCCTTTATCGCCATTATCATTGCCCTGCTCGGCGTCATTGCGTTTGAGGGATTCCAGCTGTTCCGCGGCCCCACCGCGTCCGAATCGGCAACGCAGCAAAAAGAGAACGACAACCAGCACCTGGACATCAACACCCTCAAGGGCGACCCCAACGACGGAGACGAGTAGCGGGGGTTAAGGGAGGGCCGGTAGAGCCGGCGGCACGTTACGGCTCCAAAAGCCCTGCCATAAAGATGGGCAGATACAGCACGTCACCATCGCGGTGAAGATTACATTCCGCAAGTACCAGGGCGCGATCGATTCCGTAGCCCTTCGTCGCGAGCGCGTTGTCGAGCGCCGCATGGGACTTAAAGCTCTTGCCCGATTTGACCTCGATAGCAAGCACTTCCCCATCGAGCGTCTCCTCAACAAAATCGAGCTCGCCAACCTTTTTCGATGTAAAGTAGCGCAATCTGAATCCATGAGCTTTGAGCTCTTGGGCAACGAAGCCCTCAAACGCCGCCCCCATGTTCATGCCAAAGGCGTCTTCCGCCTCCCCATCAAAAACGCCTTGGGCGACCCTTTTGGAATACGACGACATGAGCATTCCGGTGTCCAAGTAAAACAGCTTAAAGAGATTTCGCTGCTCCCCCATTAAAAGAGGCGCTACCGGAGCTGTCACGTTATACACGGGAAGCGCGACACCCGCCTCCGATAGCCAGAGAAAATGATCTGTCACCTGCGAAAAACGTTTGACACCGTTAATCGATGACAGTTTGAATCGCTTGTTTTTGGAGCCGGCCTCGCTGGGAATCAGATCATAGATATCGCGAATAACCAAGCGTAGCTCAGGCGGAGCGTACTTTGCGATGTCATCGCGATACAGGGCGTGAAGATCGCGGTGGATGTTTCGAACCTCGTCGACATTGCGCGTCGCCAAGAAGGAATTGACCGCGTCGGGCATGCCCCCCACCACCACATACTGATGGAACAGATTGAGCAAGCGGTCATACAGATAGCCGGGGAGCTCCTTTTCGTCCTTTAGACAATCCCTGAGCATGTCAAACGCTCCGGCAGCAACGCCGCTTGCCCAGCAGAACTCCTCAAAGTCGAGCGGGTACATCTGGACCTGCTCGACATACCCCACCGGCAGGGAATCGATGCCCTCGAGCTCAACGCCAAGGAGCGATCCGGTAAGGATGTATCGAAAGTCGCCGCGCTGGACCAGGTATTTGATAAACGTCACTACGTTGGGGCATCGCTGCACCTCGTCGATAACCACAACGGTCTTGTTCGCAACCATCGGCTGCGTTGCAGCAATAGACATGCGCATAAGCAGGTCATCCGCGCTTTTTGCCGCCAAAAACGAATCGCGCACGGACGCGTCGGCGATAAGGTCGAACGTCACGACATTTTCGAACGATTCGCTTGCAAAGACGTTGACCAAATATGACTTTCCTACCTGTCGGGCGCCCTTGACCAAAAGAGCCTTGTTAGGCGACGAGACAAGCCAAGATTCAAACTGTGCTTTCGCTTTTCTCTGTAGCATAATCGCACCCCTTATTACGTGCTGTTTTAGCACTAGGATACACTTTTCCGTGGTTGTTAGGTACTCATTTCGACACTTTTTCGAGGTTTTAAAGTATGTATTTCGACACTTTTCCGTACTTTTATACGGGATATTTCGACACTTTTCCTGATTTGAGCCTAGCAGCAGCTGGCGAAAACAAACGCCGCCCGCGCGTCATTTCGCAGGCGGCGCTTGATTTCTGTCCGCGCGTGCTGATAGACTCCATCGTGCCCCGCAAGGAGCGGGCGCGTTTTATCCAGAGTCGGGGTAGAGAGTTGGCTCCACGATCCCGACGCCAACCGGCCAAGAGGCACGGTGGCCCTGCCAACATCGATGAAAGGAGTCCGTATGGACAATTTCTCTGTGCGCAGCGAGCGCAACTTCCACAACCTGGTCGTCAAACCGAATCACATGCATCTTCTGGATAAGCCAAATGGCTACGCCTCGGCCATGGTCAAGAGCAGCCTCTCCCACCAGATACGCTTTACCGCGCAGGTGCTCGAGGAAGAGCTCTGCGCCGCCGGCGACCCGCACGTACTGCAGATCAAACTGTTCGGAGACGATCCTCGCGAGCCATCCAGCTGGAAGCTCTTTGCCGACGGCACGTGCGTTGCGGACGGATCCGGCGCCTTTGCCCGCGAGTGCTTCTACGAGAGAGCCAAGGTATTCCTGGACCTGTGTCGCGATGCCGTCGAGACTGCCGAGCTGCGCCAGTGGAGCCAGAGAGAGTACGGACTGTTGAGTACGACCCGCGGGATTGCGGGAGTGTAAGCGAACGCACCCGCCACGCGAAACCGCGACATCGTTGTTGGCAGGATTGTCCCTGCCTGACTCTTTGATTCCACGCCTGACCATATTGCCGTTCACCCGATCGCCTCAACAGTCGCCAGCAATGCAACGCTATAATTCTGTAAACGCATTTGTATTGCATTTCGAGCGATGGGAGCGCAGATGCCCGATAGCTACAAGCAGCTCATCAGGAGCAACCCCGACGAGACCGAGATCAGGAGCTTCCTGGTGGACGGCGACCAGGTCTCCGTGACCCTGCGCATCCCCGATACCCTGCGTGACGCTGCGAAGGAAGAGGCGGCCCTCCGGGGCATGAGCTTCTCCGCCTTCGTGCGCACGTGCATGATCGAAGAGCTCGCGAAGAAGGGGGCGTGAGCATGATCCAGGTCAAGACTCTCACCGTCCAGCTCATAGACGCGCAGCCGGACCGTATCCGCATCTGCCGCATCGACGGCGAGTCGCTCGTGACCGTCGTCATTCCGAGGGAGGACCTCGCCGAGGCGAAGTCGCTACCGAACATCCCGCAGCGCGGCGTCTACTACCTGCTCGACGAAGACCACGGCAACGTGAGCCGCGTCTACGCGGGGCAGACGACCCAGGGCATCGCCCGGCTCGACGCGCACAAGGCGAAGAAGGAGTTCTGGAACAAGGCCGTTATGTTTCTCGATGACGACCGGAACATCAGCAGGGACGCACTGGACGTTCTCGAGGCGAAGGCCATCGACTACGTGCGTACCCACGGCTCGTACGAGACCGACAACTCGGCGACGCCCAAGCCCTACGTCGACCCGTACAAGGAAGAGGCCGTCGAACGCCTGCACGATAGGATCCTCTTCAGGATGGCAGCTCTGGGGTACGACCTCGACAGAGTCGACCAGGGTCCGGCGGGTGCGCCGGCGGTCTTCCACACGAAGAAGAACGGCATACGCGGGGCGGGGCGCTACGACAAGGCCACCGGGCACTTCACCGTGCTCGCTGGCTCGAAAGTGAACCTCTCGAGATCCGTGCTGAAAAACGCGGCCGTCGCGGCCGCTCGCAGGGAGATCTTCGGCGATTCGGACGGTATCGCAGAGCTCGCCGACGATCTCGAGTTTCCGACGCCCAGCGCCGCGGCGGTGTTCGTGCTCGGCGGCAGCCAGAACGGCTGGACCGAATGGGTAAGCGACGACGGAGAAACACTCAACCAAGTCTATAGAAGTGAGGAAAACTAGATGAACAAGCAGCAGCTGGCCTCCAAGATATGGGAGTCCGCCAACAAGATGCGATCCAAAATCGAAGCTAACGAGTACAAGGACTACATTCTGGGATTCATCTTCTACAAGTTCCTATCCGAGACCGAGGTTGCCCGCTTGAAGGCGCGCGACTTCGTCGAGGAGGACCTGCCCAGCCTGGTGGAAGACGACGAGGAGACGGTCGAGTTCGTCAAGGGCGAGTGCGGCTACTTCATCGCCTACGAGAACCTCTTCTCCACCTGGGTCGCCAAGGGCGGCGACTTCGAGATATCGAATGTGCGCGACGCGCTTTCCGCCTTCAGCCGCAATATCGATCCTGCACGCAAACGCGTCTTCGACGGCATCTTCGACACGCTGCAGACTGGCCTTTCCAAACTCGGCACCGACGCACGAAGCCAGTCCAAGGCTGCTCGCGACCTCATCTACCTCATCAAGGACATCCCGATGGACGGTCGCCAGGACTACGACGTGCTCGGCTTCATCTACGAGTACCTCATCAGCAACTTCGCCGCCAACGCCGGTAAGAAAGCCGGCGAGTTCTACACGCCGCACGAAGTGTCCATGCTCATGAGCGAGATAGTCTCGTGGCACCTAGCTGGACGCGAAAACATCACCATCTACGACCCCACGAGTGGATCCGGCTCGCTGCTTATCAATATCGGCAAGGCAGTGGCGCGACGCAACGGCGACCCCGACTCCATCAAGTATTATGCGCAGGAACTTAAGGAGAACACGTACAACCTCACACGCATGAATCTGGTCATGCGCGGAATACTCCCCGACAACATCGTGGCGCGCAATGGCGACACGCTCGAAGACGATTGGCCCTGGTTCGATACGGTCGAGAACAAGGATGAGACCTACAATCCACTGTTCGTCGATGCCGTGGTGTCGAATCCGCCCTACTCCCAAAACTGGGATCCGGAAGACAAGGAACTCGATCCGCGCTTCAAGTTTGGCGTTGCCCCTAAATCCAAGGCCGATTACGCTTTCCTTTTGCATGATTTGTACCACTTGCGCCCCGACGGCATCATGTGCATCGTTCTGCCCCATGGCGTGCTGTTCCGCGGCGGCGAGGAGGGCGCTATTCGCAAGAACCTGGTGGAGAATCGTCATATCCAGGCCATCATCGGACTCCCTGCCAACATCTTCTTCGGTACGGGCATCCCGACCATCGTCATGGTGCTTCGCAAGCAGCGCGAGAGCAGCGACGTGCTGGTCGTGGATGCGTCGAAGCACTTTGTGAAGGAAGGCAAGAACAACAAGCTGCGCGCGAGCGATATACGCCGCATCGTGGACGCGGTGACGACCGGGGCGACCGTTGAAAAGTTCAGCCGCCTGGTGACTATCGACGAGATACGCGCCAACGATTACAACCTCAATATTCCGCGCTATGTGGATTCGTCCGAAGCCGCTGAGAGCTGGGACGTGTACGCCACCATGTTCGGTGGGGTTCCGAAGTCCGAGGTCGACGCTCTCGACCGCTACTGGAAGGTGTGGCCGAACCTGAAGGGTCAGCTTTACGGCGATGGCGGCGGGTCGTGCTTTGCGGTCGTGGCAGACGACGTGGCGGCAACGATAAAGACCAACGCCAACGTCGTCTCATTTCTGGGCGGCTATCGGGATGCACTGTCGCATCTGCCTGCTGAGCTGCAGAAGAGGTTGGTGGACGGTGCGTCGCAGGTCGACGCCGTGGCCGAAGAAGAACATATTGCGGCGCAACTTCACGATGCCCTTTCCGATATCGCGCTTGTTGACGAATATGATGCCTATCAGGCTCTTGATGATGCATGGACGGGCATTTCCGGTGACCTCGAGGTTATACAAGCCGAGGGCAGGGAAGCCGTGCGTAAAGTCGATCCAAATATGGTGATTAAGAAGAAGAGCGGCAAAGACGTTGAGGTGCAGGATGGCTGGACGGGCCGCATTTTGCCGTTTGCGCTTGTCCAAGAGCAGCTGCTCGCTGATGATGTCGAGGAAATTACCGCGTACGAATCCCGTTTGAATGAAATATCTCAAGAGCTTGACGAGATTCTTGAGAATCTTGATGAGGAGGAGAAAGGCTCGAGCGATGTTTTTGACGATGACGGCGTGCTTGTGGCGGCATCCCTCAAGAAAGCCGTGAAGAGCATCGGCAAGCATCCGAATGGCGGCTTTGAGATGGCGCTTGTTCGTGCTCAGACTCTGCTCGATGAGGAGAAAGACCTCAAAAAGGCAAGCAAAAAGGCGCTTGTTGCGCTCGAAGAGACGACAAAAAAGGTTATTGAGGGCTTGACTGATGTCCAGTGTGACGAATTGCTGGCTGCGAAATGGATTGAGCCGCTGCAGTCTGATTTGCTCGAACTGCCCAATGCCGTTATAGGCGACTTCATTGCGAAGATTGTGGCGTTGAATGCAAAGTACGCGACAACCTATTCGGACGTGTGCAATCAGATTAATGAGGCGGAAAACGAGCTGGCAGCGATGTTGGGCCAGCTCACGGGCAATGAATACGATATGGCGGGCATTGCTGAGCTGCGGAAACTGTTGGGAGGTGAATAGCGTGACGGAAAAGACTAATGTACCCGAAATTCGTTTTGCCGGTTTTACGGACCCTTGGGAACAGCGTAAGTTGGGCGAGGCCGCCACTATTGTGGGCGGCGGCACGCCGAGCACAAATAACGATGCGTACTGGGATGGCGATATAGACTGGTATTCGCCCGCCGAATTGGGCGAGCAGGTGTACGCCGACAGAAGTGTTCGAAGGATAACCCAGGCTGGTTACGATAGCTGCTCGGCAACATTGCTTCCAGCTGGTAAAACAATTCTCTTTACAAGTCGTGCGGGCATTGGCAATACAGCGATCCTTCGCAGGTCAGCATGTACAAACCAAGGCTTCCAGTCTTTAGTCGTGAACGATGATACCGATGTGTATTTCGTCTACTCCATGACCGATCGAATCAAGAAGTTCGCTGAACAGAAAGCTTCTGGATCAACCTTCCTAGAGATATCTGGAAAGGGTCTGGCGGCCGGAGAATTCGCCTTTCCTTCAAAGGATGAGCAGACTGCAATAGGGTCCATGTTCAAGCAACTTGACCATCTCATCACCCTTCATCAGCGTAAGCATGACAAGCTCGTTCAGCTGAAGAAATCGATGCTTGATAAGATGTTCCCCAAGCCGGGTGAAACTGAGCCCGAAATTCGCTTCGCCGGTTTTACGGACCCTTGGGAACAGCGTAAGTTTGTTGATTTTGTCACCGCATCCGGAATCAGGAACTCGGAGAATCTTGAACTACCTAGCTATTCCGTGACTAACGATCGTGGCTTCGTCCCTCAGGACGAACAGTTCGAAAACGGTGGAACGATGCACGAGGCTGATAAAACAAGCTATTGGATTGTCGAACCGAAAAACTTTGCGTACAACCCCGCCAGAATCAATGTTGGTTCAATTGGCTATCAATCTACCAGCGGAAATGTAATTGTTAGTTCCCTATACGAAGTCTTCCAGACTGACAAAACCTGCGACGATCGCTTTCTGTGGCATTGGTTCAAAACGCGGTTGTTTACGCAGCAAATCGAAATGTTACAAGAGGGCGGCGTCAGGCTCTATTTCTTCTTCGATAAATTGTTGAAGAGCGAAATTAGTATGCCTTCGGTAGCTGAACAGAAGCTCATTGGTGAACAATTCGACCGACTCGACTCCCTCATCACCCTTCATCAGCGTGAGCCGCAATTTACTGATATGGGTTATATGAGAGTAGAAAGGGCTCTCATGACAA
>CAKTWE010000009.1 GCA_934630385.1 uncultured Collinsella sp. | reverse complement strand
GCCGACAAGGTCGCCGACGAGGGCTACGACGCCGTGTTCCTGATGGGCGTCGGCGGCACCTGGGACGAGCTCATGCAGCTCGAGTACCTCATGAACAAGTTCGGCGACCGCGACCTCGAGGTCTACCTGATCCACGCCGCCGAGTGGAACGCCATGGGCCACAAGCGCATGACAGAGAAGTCCGTCGTGCTCACCGCCTCCGAGTCCGGCACCACCCCCGAGGTCCTCGAGGCCGTCAAGAAGATGAAGGAAAAGGGCATTCGTGTCTACGCCATGACCAAGCCCGAGGGCCCCATCGGCCAGGCTGTGGGTGCCGAGAACTGCGTCGCCATGGCTTCTGACCATGGTTCGGGCGGCTGCGAGAAGGGCTACTACCTCGCCGACTGCTTCGGCCTGCGCCTGCTCAACCGCCGTGGCTGCTTCCCCAAGTTTGACCTGTTTATCGAGCAGACCAAGGACATCTGGAAGGACATGCTCGATATTCGCAAGCGCTTCGAGCCGCGCGCCGAGGAGCTCGCCAAGAAGTACGCCCTGGCCCCCTACACCATGTTCATCGGCTCCGGCGCCCTGTGGGGCGAGACCATCCTGTTCTCGATGTGCATCCTGGAGGAGATGCAGTGGAAGCGCACCCGCTACATCACCTCGGCCGACTTCTTCCACGGCACCCTCGAGCTCGTGGAGCCCGGCGTCCCGGTCTTCCTGTTCATGGGCGAGGACGAGAACCGCAAGCTCGACGAGCGCGTCCGCGCGTTCCTGACCCGCGGCGTGACCGGCGACACCGACATCAACATCATCGACACCGCCGAGTTCGCCATCCCCGGCCTTGACGACGAGTTCCGTGTCATCGTGTCTCCGTGGATCCTCTCCTCGCTGATCACCGATCGCCTTGCTGCTTACTACGAGACGGTCACCAAGCACAACCTCAACTATCGCCGTTACTATCACCAGTTCGACTACTAATCGGTGATAAATAAGCTACTGATCAAGAAGCACCCTGCCCGGGCGCATGCGTCCGGGCATTTTTATGCCGAAATTCGCAAGAAAGGGGAATCGAATGAGGCAGTTTATCGTGGCGTCCCATGCTCATTTCGCGTCTGGAATCGTCGAGAGCATCGGCCTGCTTTCCGGCGAGCGCGAAAACGTCCATGCGCTGTCTATGTATGTCGACGGAAACGAGGACCTGGTCAAGGAGGCTGCAGCGATTCTGGACGGCTTTGCCGCGGACGATGAGGTCGTCGTTTGCACCGACCTCTTTGGCGGCAGCGTCAACAACGAGTTCACCAAGATCGTCCAGACGCGCCCCAACACGCACCTGGTGACCAATATGAACCTGCCACTCCTTATTCAGCTGCTGTTCGTGCCCGACTCCACCCCGATCGATGAGGCCATTCGCCAGATCGTCGAGGCGGACGACACCAAGGTCAAGTATGTCAACGACCTGCTGGGGCAGGCCGAACTCGATGAGTTTTAATCGTTAGGAGCACATCATGATTCAGATGATTCGTGTAGATTATCGACTGCTGCACGGCCAGGTTGCCGTTAGCTGGACCTCGGCTCTGGGTGCCGACTGCATCCTGTTGGTGAGCGACACGGTCCTCAATGACAAGCTTCGTCTGCAGGCCCTGTCCCTTGCAAAGCCGGAGGGCTGCAAGGTCGTCGTCAAAAACACCGAGGATGCCGTCAAGGCGCTCCAGAGCGGTGTGACCGATAAGTACAAGCTCTTCGTGGTTTGCGAGACGATCCAGCAGGCCGGTGCCGTCGCCAAGGCGATGGGCGTCAAGAAGATCAACCTCGGCAATGTTGCCTTTAGCGAGGACGCCCGCCAGGTCTCGACGAGCGTGTTCCTTACGCCCGAGAACGAGGCCTACGTGAAGGAGCTGCTCGGCGAGGGCTATGAGCTGTTCATTCAGATGATTCCGGCAGATGCGAAGACTGACGCCGCGAAGGTTATCGGTTAGGGGCCATCATGGTTATCAAGACAATCCTGATTTTCCTTATTGCCCTTTTGGGTTATTCCGAGTGGCTGACGGGCACGAGTTACCTCCAGCGCCCGATCGTGCTCGGACCTCTGGTTGGCCTTGTCATGGGCGATGTGGTGACCGGCACGATCATGGGCGCCACGATGGAGCTTGCCATGGTCGGTGCCATCTCGGTCGGTGCGTATAACCCGCCCGATACGATTTCCGGAACCATTCTGGGTGTGTCGCTTGCCATGCAGGCTGGCGCGGACGCTTCGGCGGCCCTGACCCTGGGCATTCCCATCGCAACGATCGTCCTGGCGCTCGATACCGCCCTGGGCCAGCCGGTGATGCTGCTGCTGGTGCACCGTATCGACAAAAACGTCGAGGACGGGGACACCAAGGCCATCACGCGCAACATGCTCATCGCCGGTTACGCGCAGAGCTGGTGCGGCCTGCTGATTATTCCCCTGGCATTCTTCTTTGGCGCCGATGCCGTCGCCAGCCTGCTCAACATCATCCCCGATTTCGTTCAGACCGGCATGGATGTTGCCGCCGCCTTCTTGCCCGCACTCGGCTTTGCGATGCTGGCGCAGATGATTATGAACAAAACGGTGGCTCCGTTCTTCTTCGCCGGCTTCTTCCTCGTCGCCTACTTTGGCATTAGCACGACGGGCGTGGCGATCTTTGCCGCGATTATCGTTGTCGCGATGACGGTTTTGGGTGACAAGAAAAAGGCGGAGCAGCCCGCAGTGGCAACCGAGGATCCTGCGATTGGGAGTGGGTTCGATGAGTTTTAAGTTTGAGTCTTCCTACGACGGGTTGATTACCCGCGCAGATCTTAAGAAGCTGTTCTGGCGCTCGATTCCCTATGAGCACTCCTGGAACTACGAGCGTATGGGCCATATCGGCTTTATGTGGGCCCTTATGCCGATCCTTCGCAAGCTGTATCCGCAGGATGCAGACTTTAAGGCCGCCCTTAAGCGCCATATGGAGCTCTATAACGTCACGCCGTACATCTCGACGCTCCCCATGTCTATTGCTGCCGCAATGGAAGAAGTCAACGCCACTGAAGATAACTTTGACACGAGCGCGATCTCTAATGTCAAGCTTGCTTTGATGGGACCGCTGTCCGGCGTGGGCGATGCCTTCTACTGGGGCACGCTGCGAATTTTGGCAACGGGTGTCGGCACGTCGCTGGCGCTGCAGGGCTCTATTCTTGGCCCGATTTTGTTCCTGCTCGTGTTCAACGTCCCTCACTACATCATTCGTTACCTGCTGACGTTTGTGGGATATCGCTTTGGCTCGGACATGATCAGTAAGGTCCAGGAATCGGGCATTATGGACACGATCGTCAAGATGGCCTCTATCATGGGCGCCATGGTGATCGGTGCTATGACCATGGAGATGGTCACCGTGGACATTCCGCTCATGGTCGGCGCGGGCGATGGTGCTCAGACGCTCGCCGAGCTGCTCAACGGAATCTTCCCGGGCTTTGTCACGATGGGGCTGTTTGGAATCGTCTATCTCATGCTCAAGAAGAAGATGAATCCGCTGCTCATCATGCTCGTGATCCTACTCGTGAGTATCGCCGGCGCGTTCTTTGGAGTGCTTGGTGTTCAGTAGGGCATCCGTCATAATTAAAACAATGTAAGAGGGGGCGTCGCGCACATTGTGCTGCGGCGCCCTTTTGCCGAAAGGTGGACAAGATGGAGTATCCGCAGCTTGCCGTCATGAATATCAGCCATCGTTATTTTGACCTTGAGGAATTCTTTTCCTCGGCTGCGGCCTCGGGCTACGCGTGTTGCGAACTTTGGACCGGGGCGATGCATCTGTATGTCGATTGCCATGGATACGATTCGCTCGAGCAGGTGCGGGAGCTGTCACAGCGGTATGGGGTTCGGATTGTGGGGCTTTGTCCCGAACAGAACAACCCCAAGCCGTGGAATATCGCGGCGCGCGGGAATGAAGCGCGTGCCCGCACGCTCGCGTACTTTAAGAACGTTGTGGATATCGCGGCGGAACTTGGAGCCGAGCAGGTCATGGTTTCGAGCGGCTGGGCATTTTTGAACGAGCCGATCGAGGACGCGTGGGGTCGCAGCGCCTCGATGCTGCGCGCGATTGCCGAGCATGCGGGAGAACGCGGCGTGCGACTGGTGCTCGAGGCCCTACAGCCGGTTGAGTCGATGATCGTGAACTCGGCGGCCGACACGAAGCGCATGATCGAGGCAGTTGACCATCCGGCACTTAAGGCGTGTCTGGATATGGGCGCCATGGCGGTGGCGGGGGATACCATCGACGATTATTTCGATCTGCTTGGCGATGATGTCGCCCACGTGCATTTTGTCGATGTTGCGGCAGATGGCACGACGCATCTTGCCTGGGGTGACGGCGACCGCGATATGCGCGCCGACCTGGATAGGCTGGTGGCGCGCGGCTATCGCGGAGTTGTTTCGGCCGAGACCTATGACGGGCGCTATTTTGCCGACCCCGCAGCTGCCGATGCGCAGGTAATGGCAGAGTATCGTCGTGCGATTGGCGCCTAGGTGGGGTCGGGCTGCGGCAACCTACCCTATGTTTCCAGATGAATACGGTGTGAGCGGCTGCGACGGATTTTCCCCGCAAGCACTCTAGTATGCTAAAGTACCCAGAAGACCGGCGGAGCTATGCCGGTCTTCTGCTCTATATGAAACACAGCATGAGGAGGCTCACCAGATGACGGCCACACCGTGGGGATTCCGGGACATATTGCCCGAGGAGGCTCAGGCGCGCGAGGAGATTGCGCTGACGGTGAAGGGCTGCTTCAGGGAGCATCATTACCTTCCGGTCGAGACGCCGCTGCTCGAGGACAAGGGTTCGCTCGAGGAAGGCGGCCGCATCGCGGACACGCCGTTTAAGCTCTTTGATGACGACGGTCGCCTGCTGGTGGTCCGTCCCGACAATACGCTGCCGATCGTGCGCCTGGTTTCGACCCGCATGCGCGCGGCCGATCTGCCGCTGCGTCTGCGCTACGAGGCGCCAGTGGTCCGCGAGTGTCAGCGCAATGCCGGCGGCTCGCGTCAGTTTACACAGCTGGGCTTTGAGCTTATCGGCGCGGGCGATACCGCGGGCGATGTCGAGATTGTTTCGCTGGTGGCGGAGGCCGTGCGTGAGCTGGCACTTTCCGATGCGCGCATCATCGCAGGCAGCGTGCGTCCTTTTAAGGAATTGCTCGCGGTATGCGAGGATCGTAAGCTGGCTGCCGAGGCCCTGCGCTGCGTGCACGCCAACGACTTTGTGGGCCTCGATGCCCGCGTGACGGCAAGCGCCGAGTCCGATGCTGTCAAGGCCGCCATTAGCGAGTTGCCGCGTCTGCACGGCGGTGCCGAGGTACTCGACCGCGTGGACGCGCTGCTGGAGGCCGCCGGTATCGTCGCGCCGCTGACGCGCGAGCTGCGTGCCCTGGTCGAGGGCCTGGCACCCGAGGACGCCCAGGTGCTGTCGTTCGACTTCTCTATCATGAACTCTTTCGATTACTACACGGGCCTGGTCTTTAAGGCCTATGCCGGCGGCTTGCCCGATCCGGTCGGTTCGGGCGGACGCTATGACTCCATCTTTACCGGCGCATTTGGCGCCGGTATCGAGGTGCCGGCGGCGGGCTTCGCCTTTTCGCTCGAGCGCCTGGAGGCCGCGCGCACCTCGGCCGAGGATGCCGCTTCCGATGGCGACCATGCTGCGGGCCGTGGCGCCGAGGACCCGCTGCGTATCGCCGTGCCCAAGGGCTCGCTTAAGGCCGACACGCTCGACGTGCTCGAGGCCGCGGGTCTGGACGTCTCTGAGCTGCGTGATCCCGGCCGTCACCTGATCGTGCGCGGTCGCGACGCGCGTGCCGGCGAGGGTGCGGTCGGCGATATCGAGTTTGTCATCGTGCGACCCAGCGATGCACCCGCCTTTGTGGGCTGCGGCGGTGCCGATTGCGGCATCTGCGGTTGGGACTCGCTCATCGAGGCCGACCTCAACCTGCTGCAGCTGGTCGATTTGGGCTACGGCCTGTGCACCTTTATCGAGGCGGAGCCCGCGTGGCGCGCCGGCCAGGCCGAGCGCAACTATGTCCGCCGTGGGTCGCTTCGTGTGGCCACCAAGTATCCGCGCATCGCGAGCGCCTGGTATGCCGAGCGCGGCGTGAACGCCGATATCGTCTCGCTGCACGGTAACATTGAGCTGGGTCCCATCGTCGGCATGACCGATCGCATCGTGGATATTACCGCCACGGGCGCCACGCTGCGCGATAACGACCTCGTTATTACTGGTCGCATTATGGACTGCACGGCCCGCTTCTTTGTCAATCCGGGTGCCGCACGTCTGGATCCGCGCGTACGCAATCTGGCAGATCGCTTGGCGGCAGCCGTGAAGGACAAGCATTTTGAGCCCGTTGCGGGCTCGGCACAATAGCGCGAGCACGCACGGGCGCCCCAACGTCCGGGCGGCGGGCCGACTGACGCCGCCGCCCGGTCTCTCGTTTTTCGAACAAAAACCTCGACCGATAGGGGATACCGATATGAAGACTATCAAGCTTGCTCCCGGTGAGCGCCTCGTTACCAACCAGCTCAACCGCAAGGGCGTGCTGCCGCAAAACATCGTCGACGCCGCTCGCGATATCGTGGCCAACGTGCGTGCCAACGGCGATGCCGCGGTGCGCGATTACTGTCAGCGTTTTGACGGCGTTGAACTGCAGAGCTTCCGTCTGCCGCAAGAGCAGATCGATGCCGCGCTCGAAGGCCTCGATCCCGCTTTTGTCGCGGCGCTCGAAAAGGCTGCACGCCAGATTCGCGAGTTCCACCAGCGCGAGGTCGAGCAGAGCTGGTTTACCACGCGCCCAGACGGCACGATGCTCGGCGTTAAGGTGACCCCGCTCGCTGCGGCCGGCATCTACGTGCCGGGCGGTCGCGCGCAGTACCCCTCCACCGTGCTCATGAACGCCATTCCCGCCAAGGTGGCCGGCGTCAAGCGCGTGGTCATGGTGACCCCGCCGCAAAAGGATGGCCTGATCAGCCCCTACACGCTTGCCGCGGCCAAGCTCGGCGGCGTGGACGAGATCTATATGGTGGGCGGTGCCCAGGCCGTGGCCGCGCTGGCATACGGTACCGAGACCATTCCGCGTGTCGACAAAATCACCGGCCCGGGCAACGCCTTTGTCGCCGCGGCCAAGCAGATTGTCTCGGGTGACGTGGGTATCGACATGGTCGCCGGTCCCTCCGAGGTCTGCGTGCTGGCCGACGCCACGGCCAAGCCCATGGTGGTCGCGGCCGACCTGATGGCCCAGGCCGAGCACGATCCGCTGGCGGCCTGCTATCTGGTGACCTGCGACGAGCAGTTTGCGCGCGAGGTCGAGGCGGGTATCGACATTCTGGTGGCGCAGTCCCCGCGCGCCGAGATCACGCGCGCCTCGCTCGATAACGAAGGCACCATCGTGGTGGCCGCCGACATGGCTGCCGCCGTCGAGGCGGTGAACACCGTGGCGCCCGAGCACCTTGAGCTGCACTGCAAGGATGCGATGGGCCTGCTCGGCGGCATTCGCAACGCCGGTGCCATCTTTGTGGGCGCTTGGAGCTCCGAGCCGCTCGGCGATTACGTTGCCGGTCCCAACCACACGCTGCCGACCGGCGGCACGGCCATGTTCTCCAACCCGCTTTCGGTCGAAGAGTTCGTTAAGCGCTCGAGCGTTATATGCTATACGCCCGAGGGCCTGCTCTCCGACGCTCCCGCTACGCAGCGTCTGGCCGAGGCCGAGGGCCTGTGGGCGCACGCGCTTTCGGCCGCACTGCGCCGCCGCGTGCTGGAGCAGGGCGAGGATGCCGTGAGTGCCGCGTCGCTGGCTGCGGCCGACCTGACTAAGGTTGCCTGGCCGGGCGACGCCGTGGCGACGGTTGCCGAGGGCGTGGACCTGGCGGCTGCAGGCGCAGATGGCGCTGGCGTAACCGGCGGGGAGGCCTAATATGGCCGAACTCACGCCTCGCATGAAGGAGCTTGTCCAGCCTTACCTGGCCGGTATTGAGCCCTACGATCCCAACTTTACGCCCACGCGCATCAACCTTTCGGCCAACGAGAACACCTATCCCGTGCCGGCTGGCGTGCGCGAGGCGGTCGACGCCGCCCTGGCTGCCACGCCGCTCAACCGCTATCCCGATCCCATGTCCAACGACCTGCGCGACGAGCTTGCTGCCTGGCATGGCGTGACGCGCGAGAGCATCTGCGTGGGAAACGGCGGCGACGAGCTGCTCTATAACTACCTGTTGGCGTTTGGCGGCGCGGGACGGACCCTGCTCAACTGCCCGCCGTGCTTTAGCGAGTATGCGTTCTTTGCGTCGCTCTGTCAGACCGAGGTGCGCGACGTGTGGCGCGACCCCGCGACCTTTGAGCTCGACCAGGCAGCCGTGCTTGCGGCGGCGTCCGAGTGCAACCTGGCAATCGTGACCTCGCCCAACAACCCCACGGGTGACGTGGCACCGCTCGACTTTGTCGCGGCGCTGTGCGATGCGTGCCCCGGCATGGTAATGGTTGACGAGGCCTACGTGGAGTTTGCCGACGATTCGTTTGGCGCGGTCACCACGGCGCAGGGGCTTATCGCCGAGCATCCCAACCTGGTGATTCTGCATACGTTGTCCAAGGCGTTTGGCGCTGCCGGTACGCGTCTGGGTTACGTGATCGCGGCGCCGGAAGTCATCGACGTGTTCGCGGCGATTCGCCAGATCTATTCAGTTAACGTGCTGAGCCAGGCGGCAGCACTTGCCTGCGTGCGTGCCCGTGATGCCTACACGCCCGTGGTGGCACAGATCGCATCCGAGCGCGAGCGCGAGCTGTGCGCCCTGCGCGCAATGGTTGCCGAGGGCATGCCCGTGGAGGCATGGCCGAGCGCGGCGAACTTTGTGCTCGTGCGCACGCCGCATGCCACGCGCGTGCGCGAGCGTCTGCGCGACGAGTATTCGATTTTGGTGCGCGACTTTAGCTACGCGCCGGGGCTTGCGGACTGTCTGCGCATCACTGTGGGTACGCCGCAGGAAAACGACGAGGTGCTGGCCGCGTTTGCCGCGCTGGTGAAGGAGGAGATGTAGATGGACCGCTATGCCGAGGTAACCCGCAAGACGGGCGAGACCGACATTGTCGTAAAGCTCGACCTGGACGGATCTGGCGTGTGCGATATCTCGACCGGCGTGCCGTTTTTCGACCACATGCTCAACGCTTTTGGCCGCCATGGCCTGTTCGATCTGACGGTGCACGCGGTGGGCGACGTCGAGGTCGACGCGCACCACACCGTTGAGGACACGGGCATTGTGCTGGGCGAGGCGTTTTGCCAGGCGCTGGGCGACAAGGCGGGTATTACGCGCTTTGCCGACGCGGCGATCGCCATGGACGAGACACTCGTGATGGCCGCCGTGGATATCTCGGGTCGCGGGCAGGCCTATTGCGAGCTGCCCGTGCCGACTGAGCGCGTGGGCAGCTTTGATACCGAGCTGGCCGTCGAGTTCTTCTATGCCTTTGCGCGCGATGCCAAGCTCACGCTGCACGTGCGCGAGCTGGCGGGCGGCAATTCGCACCACATTATCGAGGCCGCCTTTAAGGCCGTGGGCCGCACGATGCGCCGCGCCTGCGAACTCGATCCCCGCGTGCAGGGTATCCCCAGCACCAAGGGCTCGCTGTAACCGTCACAAGGGTAAAACCACCACGAAGATGCCTGTCCTCTTTGTGGTGGTTTTGGATGATGAGAAGTGGAGGGGTCGCGTGGGCGAACCGAAGATCGTGGTGGTCGACTACCACAAGGGCAACTTGTCGAGCGTCGTGCGCGGGCTTGCGCGCGCCGGTGCTGCCGCCTGCACGTCGGACGATCCGGAGCAGATCCGCAACGCCGACGGCCTGGTCATCCCGGGCGTGGGTGCGTTCTATGACGCGATCGCCTTTATGCGTCAGAGCGGCGAGGCGGACGCGGTGCTCGATGTCGTTGCCGCCGGAACTCCGCTGCTCGGCATCTGCCTGGGCCTTCAGCTGTTTTTTGAGCGCGGCAATGAGGGCGTGCCTGCGGACGAGGGCGTGGTCGCCGACGGTAACGCCCCCGAGCAGGCTGACGGCCCCTGGGTCGATGGCCTGGGCATCATGCGCGGCTCGTGCACGCGCTTGGAGTCGAGCCGCCTGAAGGTGCCGCACGTGGGCTGGGACCAGGTGCGCATGACGCCCGCCGGTGCGGCCGATCCGTTGCTTGCCGGTTTTGCCGAGGGCGCCAACATGTATTTCACTCACAGCTACGCGGTGGCCGACGACGTCGATGCCGCCGATGTGTTGGCGCGCACGCACTATACACGGAGCTTCCCGTGCATCGTGCGCCACGGCAACGTGTGGGGCTGCCAGTTCCATCCCGAGAAATCCTCCGCGCTGGGTCAGCGCATCCTTAAGAACTTCGTCAACATCGTCGAGGAGGTTGGCCGATGATCCTGTTTCCCGCAATCGATCTGATCGGCGGCAAGGTCGTGCGCCTGGAGCGCGGCGACCGCAGCCGCTGCAAGGTATATTCCGACGACCCCATGGCCGTTGCCCGCTCGTTTGCCGAGCAGGGCGCGAGCTGGGTGCACGTTGTCGACCTGTCCTCTGCCTTTGGCGAGGACAAGGACACATGCGCTGCCAACTCGGCGGCGATTAAGGCCATCTGCGGCGTCGACGGTCTGTCCGTGGACGTGGGCGGTGGCGTTCGCTCACTCGCACGCATCGATGAGCTGGCAGGCTATGGTGCTCGCCGCATTGCGCTGGGCACCGTGCTCGTGACCGAGCCGGGTTTTGCTGAGGTGGCAGCCCAAGGCTTTGGCGAGCTGCTGGTAGCGGATATCGCCGCGCGCGATGGCCAGGTCAAGGTGAACGGTTGGCGCGACGGCGCGGGCGTGGCGCTCGACGATGCTGTGGCGCAGCTTTCTGAGCTGGGCTTTAAGCATCTGGTGTATACCGATATCGCGCGCGATGGCATGCAGACGGGCATCGATGTGGCGGCGTATCGCCATGTGGCCGAGGTCGCGGGATTTCCCGTCGTGGCTTCGGGCGGTATCTCGACGCTCGACGACATCCGCGCGCTGGCCGCGGTGGGTGAGGGCGCGATTGAAGGCGCCATTACCGGCCGTGCGCTCTACGAAGGCAACTTTACGCTGGCGCAGGCGCTGGCCGCCGCCCGAGGGGAGGAGTAGCCCATGCTTACCAAACGCGTAATTCCCTGCCTAGACGTCAAGGACGGCCGTGTGGTCAAGGGCGTCAACTTTGTGAGTCTGCGCGATGCGGGAGATCCGGTGGAGCTGGCACGTGCCTACGACCGCGAGGGTGCGGACGAGGTTGTTTTCCTGGACATTACCGCCACGAGTGACAACCGCGCGACGACTATCGAGATGGCGGCGCACGCGGCCGAGGAGCTCGCCATTCCCTATACCGTTGGCGGCGGCTTTCGCGACCTGGCGGGCATGCGCACCATGGTTGCAGCCGGTGCCGACAAGGTGTCGCTCAACTCGGCGGCCGTACGCGACCCGTCGCTGATTAGCCAGGCTGCCGCGGCGTTTGGCAGCCAGGCCGTGGTCGTGGCGATTGATGCCAAGCGCGTGGGGCTGCCCGGGGAGCCGGGCGCCGATAAGTGGGAGGTCTTTACGGCGGGCGGCCGCAACGCTACGGGTATCGACGCGGTGGCGTGGGCCGAGGAGGCGGCTCGTCGCGGCGCCGGCGAGATCTTGCTGACCAGCATGGACCGCGACGGCACCAAGGCCGGCTTTGACCTGGCACTCACCCGCGCCGTGGCGCGTACGGTGCCGATTCCCGTCATCGCGAGCGGTGGCGTGGGCACGCTCGAGCATTTTGCCGAGGGCGTGATCGAGGGCGAGGCCGATGCCGTGCTGGCGGCCAGCGTCTTTCACTTTGGAACCTTCAGCATTCGTCAGGTTAAGGAATACATGGCATCTCAAGGTATTCCCATGAGATTGGATTTCTAGCGCTGCGGCTTGCCCAGGCACCCGACCTTCCGGCTCCAACCCTCCTCGCGTACCAAAGTACGCGTCGTCGGGCTTGTCGCTCGGAATCTCGGGCACCTGGGCAACCCTCGCCGACCTGTGGGGCTTACTGTTATTACTTGGGAGGAATGATGACTGAGGTAGTAGAAGCTGCTGATCTTAAATACGACGCCCGCGGGCTGATTCCTTGCGTGGTTCAGCAGCATGACACCGGTGAGGTGCTTATGGTTGCTTGGATGAACGAGGAATCGGTGGGGCTGACGCTCAAGACCGGGACCACGTGGTTTTGGAGTCGCAGCCGTCAGGAGCTCTGGAACAAGGGCGCGACGAGTGGCAACATGCAGGAGGTCAAGGAGCTCTGGGCCGACTGCGATAGCGATACGCTGCTGGTCAAGGTGGACTCACCGGGCCCGGCCTGCCATACCGGCAACCGTACCTGCTTCTTTAAGCGCGTGGAAGGGGGAGTGCGATGAAAGTCGTGACGCCGTTCGAGGTCGCCGAATGCAACACCGAGCTCCTCCGCGCGGGCGTGCCATGCCGCGTGCACCTGACTGATGCCTGCGGGGCGCAGTCACTTTGGCTCGAGGCCGAGAAGGAAAGGCTCGATGAGGCCCATGCCGTCATCGTCGAGTTCTTTGAGAAAAAGGGCGCAAAGCCTCGGTTCGATGAGACCGGTACCTACTTTACGCTGCGGTAACGAGAGGAAATAACCATGGGAGTCAGAACAGCTAACGTGCAGCCGGGAAACATCGGTGAGACGCTGACGGGACTGGCCGAGGTGATTCACGGTCGTCGCGACGCATCGCCGCAGGAGAGCTATACCGCGCGTCTGCTGACCGACGTCGAGGACGAGCTTCTCAAGAAGCTTGCCGAGGAGGCGAGCGAGGTGATCATGGCCTGCAAGGATAACGACCACGATCACATCCGCTACGAGGCCGGCGACCTGATCTACCACCTGCTCGTGACGCTCGAGCGCTACGGCATCACCCTCGACGAACTGGCCGGCGAACTCAACGCCCGCCGCCACTAGTCGTTTAAGAACGTCCCCGATGACCATAGAAGTTGCGGTGGAATAGTTCTTGTTTGACGGTCCTAGGGCTATAAACAGGAACTATTTCACCGCAACTTATGAAGGGATGGCTAGGCGAGGGGTGTGGGCTCCCATTCGCCGATGGGGTGGGGGATGTCGAAGGTTCGATAACCACAGTCGTAGGCGTGTGCTTGGGCCTCGCGGATGTTCCAGCAGATGTCGCAGGCGCGGTGTGCGTCCGAGCCAAAAGTGATCGGCACCTCGGCGTGGGCAAAGCAGCGCAAAAGCCCGGTCGCGGGGTAGTAATCGTCGAGCCCCTTGCGCGGCGCGGCGGTCGAGACCTCAACGCGGCGGCCCGTGTCGTGGGCGCACTCGGCCATCTGCTGCCAAAACGGCGCGGGGTCAAAGTCGGGTGCAAAGCCGTCCTTCGAAAAGCGCATGACCAGGTCGGGATGGGCCATCGCGTCAAAGTTGAGTGAGCTTTCGCAAGCACGGCACCAGTCGTCGACGTAGCACTCCCACACGCCGCGCACGCCTAAGTTTTCCCAAACATGCAGGTTGGTATCGTCGTCGATCCAACCGCAAAGGGAATCGGGTGTATCGGGGCGCGCGACGTCCTCTGTCCCTGCCGTGCCCGCGGCGCCTGCCGCAATATCGCCCGGGTTGCCAATCCAGTGCACGCTGCCCAGACGTACGACGGCGCCCTGGGACCAGTGCTCTACCAAGGGCTCGCAGCCCTCGTACCAATCGCATTCAAAACCGTAGATAAAGGTGAGCTCCGGCGCAATCTGCGCGGCGAGTTTGCGGGCGTCCTCAAAGGCCAGACGATGTGCCGGCAAGTCGCCCTCGACGACCTGCACCTCGCAGTTAGCATCCATACTGGCGGGCAGGGTAAGGTGGTCGGTCGAGACCATGACGCGGCAGCCGGCGGCAGCAGCGGCACGGACGTTGTCCTCGAACGAGGCGTGCCCGTCCGAGAACGAGGTATGAGTATGGCAATCGACCAGCGGGCAGGCGGGCATGGCGACTCCTTTGCATTTGGTGAATCCGCTCCATTGTAATGGTGCAGCTCTCAACACGCCGCGCACGCCGGGTGCCGAAATCGAGTGGAAAGGCGGGGCGGCGCGTGCCGGCGCCGGCGACTACTTGCTTCGTGCCGCCGCGCGTTTGGCCTGCACTGTTACCATCGCGTGTCTCACGGCGGTGATGGGGCGATAGCGGATCATACGCGGTCCCGACCAACGCATAACCTCGCGGATCTTCTCGCGCATGGCAGGCCGGTAACAATGCGAAGGACATGCCGAGCAAAATGTCTTGGTGCCCATGTGCGGGCAGTGCTCAATGCGCGCGATGGCGTATTTCTGCAGCTCGGCGCATTCGGGGCAGAGCGTAATGGTTCGAAGGCCGAGTTTCACGCGCACGGACTCATCGTCGCCAGCCTGTTCGACCACATGCCCGCCGCCATGATGCCCACGACACCACAGCGCAATCATCTGCGACACCATTTGGGCCTCACGCTCACGTTTGCGTGCTAGCTCCGGTGTGTCGACTGGGCGCGCCATTAGCTCAGCCTCCCGTGCTCGACCGAAAGCGAGAAATCGGCAAACGCGCAGGTGCTGGCACGGTGGCTCACGAGCACAATGGTCTTGCCGCGGCGCTTGAGCTCGTCGATTGCCTGCATCACGGACGCCTCGTTGAGAGCATCGAGCGCGCTGGTGGGTTCGTCGAGCAAGATGAAGGGTGCGTCGTTGAGGAAGATGCGCGCAAGGCCGATGCGCTGGTGCTCGCCGCCCGAAAGCGAGTCGCCCAGCTCGGCAACGGGCGTGTCGAGTCCCTGCGGCAGACGGTCGATGAGCGTGGTGAGTGAGGCGGAGCGGCAAGCGTCGAGCAGCTCGGCATCGGTGGCGTTGGCGTGCGCGACCGGCAGGTTCTCGCGTACGGTGCCGCAGAACAGATGCGTGTCCTGGGTCATATAGGCCTCGTGGCTGCGCAGGCTCGCCGTGTTGATGTGGCGGGCATCGACGCCGCTCACCGTGATGGTGCCGGCTGCGGGGTCCCAAAAGCGCATGAGCAGCTTAAGCAGCGTCGACTTGCCCGAACCCGAGCGCCCCATGATGCAGGTCATGGTACCGGGCGCAAAGGTGCAGGTCACGTCGTCGAGGATGAGACTCGCAGCGGTGTCGTTCGCGACCTGCTCTGTGGCGCTCGCATCGCCCGCGTCCACACCGCCCACATAGCTAAAGCTCACATGCTCGGCTGCGGCGCCGGCAAACTCAACGTTCTGTCCATCGGCGACCTCGGCGCACTGGGGCTGCTCGTCGAGCAAATCGAGCACGCGTGCGCCCGAGGCGAGCGTCTCCTGCAGTGAGGCGCCCAGGCGGCTCACGGCCATCACCGAGCCAAACGACGACACAAAGGTAAAGACGGCGACAAACGCTGCGGCAAAGTCAATCGTTCCCGCAGCCACCAGCTGCAGCGCACGCCCGAGCATCACCAGATTAGCCACAAGAATAAGCGCATCGGCTACGGCCTCGCTGACCGCCTGGCGGCGCTTGAGGCGCGCGTCCACGGCGCCGACTTGCTCGGTCAGCTTGCCCAGGGCACGGCTGCGATCGGTGCCACCGGCAAACTGGATGGTCTCGCCCGCGCCGCGCAGACTGTCGAGTACAAAGGCGCCCAGCTTACCGGCGCCCTCGCGGCTCTGGCGGCCGGTGGTGCCGCATGCCTTGGCCGAGACCAGGGGCAGCAGCACGCCCAGGACCGCGTAGGCCACGAGCGCGATGCCCGCGAGCTCGGGGCTCACAGCCAGCAAAAAGCCCTCAAACACAACGGTGCAGACCAGAGCTATAGCAATGGGCGAGATGGTGTGCGCGTAGAAGACCTCGAGCAGCTCGATATCCGAGGTGACCAGGCTCACGAGCTCGCCCTTGCCGCGGCCCTCGAGCTTGGCGGGGGCGAGCTGGCGCAGGGCGCCAAACACCAGGTCGCGAATGTGTGCGAGCAGACGGAATGCGATGTAATGGTTGCAGAGCTGCTCGCCGTAGTGGAGCGGCCCGCGTGCGATGCCGCAGGCGGCACAGGCCGCGCATGCTGCGATCAGACCAAGCCCCAAGGCGTTGCTGCCCAGCGCGGCCATAAGGCCAAGGGCGCCAAAGGCCGGCACGAACGCGGCAGTGAGCATGCCAATGCTGCCCAGCGCGACGGCTAGCACAAGCCAGCCGGCAAGCGGTCGGACGAGCCCCATCATGCGCCACATGATGGACGGTGCCGAGCGACGGGCGCGGCCGGAGTCAGTGGCCGCGGCAGCGGAAGACGAGCCAGCACCGTTGAGGCCATCGGTACAGGCAGCGCTGCTGTCAACAGCCTCAACCGCGCCGGCATCCTCGGCATCACCCTCCGCATACGCATATGCCGAGAGCTGCTCCTGGCTGTTCCACATGCGCGCGTAGGCGCCCGCGCCGGCAAGAAGTTTGTCATGGGTGCCGCGCTCGGCAATACGGCCACGCTCCAGCACCAGGATCTGATCGGCGTCTACGATCGTCGATAGGCGGTGTGCCACCACAATTACAGTGTGCCCGCCGGCAAGCGACGCGATGACCTCGCCGATCGCGGCCTCACTTGCGGCATCGACGTTGCTCGTAGCCTCGTCAAACACATAGATGGGCGAGTCGTGCAGCAGGGCGCGGGCCATGCACACGCGCTGGCGCTGGCCGCCCGAAAGGTTGGTGCCGCCCTCGTTAATCACCATGTCGAGCCCGCCGTTGGCCTGCACAAAGGCCGCCACGCGCGTGCGGTCGAGCGCGCGCAAAAGCTCGGTATCGGTGGCGTTGGGCTGGGCGAGCAGCAGGTTGTCGCGCAGGGTGCCGGCAAACAGGTAGCCGTTGGTGGGCACCAGGGTGACGGCGCGCATGAGTGAGGCGGCCGTGGCATCGCGCAGCTCGACGCCGCCGATGCGAACGCTGCCACGGTAGGCACCCTTGCGGCCCGCGATAATCCCCGCGAGCGTGGACTTGCCGCCGCCGCTTTCGCCCACGAGTGCCACGAGCGAGCCGTGCGCAATGGTCGCGCTGGCGCTGTCCAGCACCGTGCGGTCGCCGTATGCATAACTCACGCCCGCGAGCTCGATATCGCCGCGACCGTCAAGCTTAACATCGCCGCGCTCGGGCTCGGGCGTATCCAAAATGCCAAACATGCGGCGCGAGGCGGCCATGCCGTTCATGGCCGTGTGGAACAGCGATCCCAGACGGCGCATAGGCAAAAAGAACTCCTGCGACAGAAAGACGATGAGAAAGGCCGCCTCAAAGCCAATCTTGCCCGTGGCGAGCTGCAGCGCGGCTACGATAATGCCGAGCGCGGCGCCCATATAGACGACCAGGTCCATAACGCAAATGGAGCGCAGCTGCATCACCAGCAGGCGCATGGTCGCTGTGCGAAAACGCTCGGACTCGGCGTTGATGCGCTCGTGCCAGCTGCGATCGGCCTGGTAGACCTTAAGGGTGGTGAGGCCCTGCACGGCCTCCAGGAACATGCCGCCAAGATCGACATAGCTGCCCCAGTACTCGGCACCGATCTTTTTGGCGTTGCGCATGACCATCATGATGGAGACGGGGATGACCGGAACGCAGGCGAGCAGCAGCGCGGCGGGAAGACCCGCCTGACCCATGAGCAGTACAAACAGCGTGATGGGTGCCAAGCCGGCAAAGAAGAGCTGCGGCAGGTAACCGCCAAAGTACACCTGGAGTTGCGTGGCGCCCTCGACGCTGGTCTGGACGGCCTCGGCGGTGGGGACGGTCTCGGTGTAGGAGGGGCCGAGTGCGGTGAGCTTGTCGTAGACGAGCGAGCGCACGCGGCGGACGGCCTCGAACGCGGCCTTGTCGCCGGCGCGTTGGGCCAGGTAGATGGATGCGGCGCGCACGATGATGGCGGCGGCGAGCGGCAAGGCCGCCTGTGCGAGGGCATCGACGGCGAGCGCGGCAGAAAGGCCGTCCGCGACGATGCCGCCCAAGATGCGCGCGAGCACCCACATCACCGTGATGTTTGCCGTGAGCGCGATCCACTTAAACAGGACGCTTGCCATAATGTAGGGCGTTGCCTGCGGAACCAGGGAGAAGAGCCGCTTCTCGAACATGAAACCTCCTATGCCGTAACGGTGCCGGGCGGGGTCCTCGGCAGCCGCTTAGTTAGCCAAATGCAACTAGAGTAACATCGTGCAGCGGGTAAGTATGCCGAGGGTAATTTTTTAGCCGATGAACTGCGTAGAAAGTCCAAAATTGTTGAGTGCAGCGAACTTTATGGCGGACGGAGTGCAGGCGCAATTCTGATTGTGTGCGGCCCCGCTCCAAAACGTGTACGTCAGCCTCCAAAAGCTGCAAAAAATGACATGTTTGGAGGCTGATGTACATGTTTGGATAGGGGCGAGGGCGGCGACGGACGAATGTCACGCCTGTGCCACGTCCGATGTGCTAGCGTTTGGGTGAATAAAACGAGCCCGTGCGGAAAGGATCCGGACCGTATGCAACGTGGAAGTACATCTCCGCTGTCCCGCGAGACCGATGCGCCCGAGACCATCGTCAAGCTGGAATGCGACATCGACGATGCGTCGCCCGAGGTGCTCGCCTATGCCGCCGACCGCCTGCGCGAGGCGGGCGCCCGCGAGGTGCACTGGCTGCCTCTCTACTGCAAAAAAGGTCGCCCCGGCTGGCAGCTACAGGTAATCTGCGCCCGCGAGGACATTGACCGTCTGCAGACGATCATCTTTTTGGAAACCACGACCAACGCCGTTCGTCGCCAGGTGATGGAACGCGTCTGCCTGCCGCGTCGTTTTGAGCAGGTAGCGACGCCTTGGGGCGAGGTGGCCGTCAAAGTAGCCACCCTGCCCGACGGCAGCGAGCGCGCGGCACCCGAGTACGAGGACTGCGCCCGTCTTGCCCGTGAGCACAACGTGCCGCTCCAACGCGTGATGCAGGCGGCTCAGAGCGCGGCGCTGCGATTTGAGTAACGCGGCCGGTGGCACGCCACGCCCAGCCCCCCATCAACCCCACACCGAAAGGACTCCCCATGAAATACCTCATCGCTTCCGACATTCACGGCTCGGCATACTGGATCGAGCGCCTGGTCGCCGCCATCGAATCCGAGCAGCCCGACCGCATCGTTCTGCTGGGCGACCTGCTCTACCACGGCCCGCGCAACGACCTGCCGCGCGACTACGCCCCCAAGCGTGTGATTCCGCTGCTCAACGCCCTGGCCGACCGCATCATCGCGGTGCGCGGCAACTGCGACGCCGAGGTCGACCAGATGGTGCTCGACTTCCCCGTCATGGCCGACTACGCCACGCTGTTCGACGAGGCCGGCCGCGAGCTGTTCCTGACGCACGGCCACGTTTTTGGCGCCGGCATGCACAACAGCGTCGATCACGCGCCCGCGCTGCCCGAGGGCTCCGCGCTCGTCTACGGCCATACGCACATCAAGGTTAACGAGGAAAGCACCGCGCACCCGGGCCTGTGGCTCTTCAACCCCGGCAGCGTGAGTATTCCCAAGGACGGTACGCACAGCTACGGCCTCTACGAGGGCGGCGCGTTCCGTCACGTGATCCTGGAGAAGGAATAACCATGGCGCAGCACATGGCTCAGCAAAATGCCGAGGGCTCGCGCGATTTGTCCACGCTGGTCGACGCGTCGGCCGAGCTGCAGCATCTGGTGCAGACCATCTGGCGTCTGCGTCAGCCCGATGGTTGCCCGTGGGACCGCGAACAGACGCATCAGAGCATCGGCAAGAACATGATCGAGGAAGCCTACGAGGCGCTCGATTGCATCGAGGCGGACGACGCAGCACATCTGCGCGAGGAGCTCGGCGACGTGCTCATGCAGGTGGTACTGCATGCGCAGATTGCAGCGGACACCGGTGAGTTTACGCTGGCCGATGTGGCGCGCGATATCGACGCCAAGCTCATCCGTCGTCACCCGCACGTGTTTGGCGATGCGGATGCCGATAACTCCGACGAGGTGCTCAAGATTTGGGACGAGGTCAAGCTTGCCGAGAAGGCTGCCAAGGACAAGGCCGTGGCAGCGGGTGAGGCTGCGCCCGAGGGCCTGCTCGACGGCGTGCCCACGCATCTGCCGGCGCTGATGCAGGCCCAGAAGGTGTCGCGCAAGGCAGCGGCCGTGGGCTTTGAGTGGGAGACGGTCCAGGACGTGTGGGACGAGGTCGCCGAGGAGCGTGCCGAGTTTGAGGCCGAGGCTCCCGGCTCGCCCGAGCGCGAGATGGAGTTTGGCGACCTGCTCTTTGCCCTGGTCAACGTTGCGCGCAAGGAGGGAATCGACGCCGAGAGCGCTCTGCGCGCCAGCACGGCAAAGTTCCGCCGTCGTTGGGCTGCGATGGAGCAGATGGTGGCCGACGCCCATGTGGATCTGGCTGAGCTTTCGACCCATGGCCTCAACGACCTGTGGGACGCCGCAAAGGCGGAGGAGTAAGACTGCGGGAACGACGGGCTGACACGCCCCATCGTTCCCGCTAAATTTTTCGAAAAACAAGTGTATCCCTCGGCTAACTTAGGGCATAATGCGAAAAGTGCGATAAGGCTAACTTACGGAGGCACACCGACGGTGCACGGTCAGCCGGTCGCCAAGCATTCAACCCGTTTCCAAGTGAGAGGGAGACAACATGAGCGATATTTTGGACGTCTACGGTCGCGAGGTGCTCGACAGCCGCGGCAATCCCACTGTCGAGGTCGAGGTCGTGCTCGAGGATGGCAGCTTCGGCCGCGCAATGGTGCCTTCGGGCGCTTCAACCGGCGCCTTTGAGGCATGTGAGCTGCGCGATGGCGACAAGGGCCGTTATCTGGGCAAGGGCGTCTCTCAGGCCGTCGAGCACGTCAACAACGAGTGCGCTAACGCCGTCGTGGGCCTCGATGCCTTCGATCAGCGCGCCGTCGATGCCGCGTTGATCGCTGCGGACGGTACACCCAACAAGACCAAGCTCGGCGCCAACGCCATTCTGGGCGTGTCGCTGGCCGTTGCCCGCGCTGCGGCAGAGTCGGCGGGCCTGTCGCTGTACCAGTACCTGGGTGGCGTCAACGCCCACCTGCTGCCCACGCCCATGATGAACATCCTCAACGGCGGCGTGCATGCCGACAACAACGTCGACTTCCAGGAGTTCATGATCATGCCGGTGGGCGCCCCGAGCTTTGCCGAGGGCCTGCGTTGGTGCGCCGAGGTCTACCACACCCTCAAGGGCGTGCTGCACGAGGCCGGCCTTGGCGGTGGCGTGGGTGACGAGGGCGGCTTCGCTCCCAACCTCAAGACCAATGCCGAGCCGTTCGAGTACATTACCAAGGCCGTCGAGAAGGCTGGCTTTAAGCCCGGCGTCGACTTCATGTACGCCATGGATCCGGCCTCGACCGAGTTCTATAACGCCGAGACCGGCATGTACGAGCTCAAGGGCGAGGGCGTGGAGTACACGAGCGCCCAGATGGTCGATTACTGGGAGAAGCTCGTCGACACCTATCCCATCATCTCCATCGAGGACGGCATGGCCGAGGAGGATTGGGACGGCTGGGTTGAGCTCACCCGCCGCATTGGCAATAAGGTGCAGCTGGTGGGCGACGACCTGTTCGTCACCAACACCGAGCGCCTCAAGAAGGGCATCGAGCTGGGTGCCGCCAACGCGATCCTGGTCAAGGTCAACCAGATCGGTACGCTCACTGAGTCGCTCGAGGCCATCGAAACCGCCAAGGAGGCCGGCTATGCTTGCATCGTGAGCCACCGCTCCGGCGAGACCGAGGATTCCACGATCGCCGACCTGGTCGTGGGTGTCAACGCCGGCCAGATTAAGTCGGGCGCTCCGTGCCGCAGCGACCGTATTGCCAAGTACAACCAGCTCATCCGCATCGAGGACGAGCTCGAGGGCAGCGCGCGCTACGCCGGCAAGGCCGCGTTCTACAACATTCGCTAAACAAGTGGTGCTCGCGGGGGCGGGGTTGACTCGGCTCCGCTCCACTTCTGATGGCTGCCATTGTGCGCTGGGCCGTGTGGCTCGGCGCCTTTTTTATGTCGAGCAAAGGCTGGCGAAGGTGGTGCGGGCGCTCGTGCTATAACTAAAGGACTTAGCGCAAACAAACCTCAACCGCACAAGGCGCACATGGATCAGATTTACGACAACAGGTACTATTCCGCCGGTTCGCGTGAGCCGTCGTCTCGCCGTGCGCATACGGTGCGGCTCGGTGGGCCCGATTATACGGGTGCTGCCCATCCCACGCATCGCACGGCGGGCACTTCGCACTCCCATGCTCAAACGAATATGTCGACGCATCGCCCGAACCGTCCGTCGCGCGCGACGTACGAATCGCGCCCGTCTGCTCAAGCGCACGACAAGTCGTCCAGGCCCTCGAGCCGTCTTTCGGGCTCGGACTTCATGCACTACGCCAACGACAACGCGGTGGTTAAGGCAATCTACGACTTTACCCATGGGCCCCAGCGTGGGCTGTTTATTGGTATCGTCGTTGCCTTGGTGCTCGTGAGCTTGTATTTTCCCGTGCGCGATCTGTATGTGGCCAAGCGCTCGAGCGACATTTTGGCCAAGCAGGTCGAGATTCGCCAGCAATACAACGACGAGCTGCAAAAAAGTGTCGACAAACTGCTCTCTGAGGAGGGCATTAAGGACGCGGCGACCGAGGATCTGGGCCTGGTGATGCCCGGCGAGACCAAGATTGACGTTCTGGGCCTGGACGACGATTCTGATTCGTCTTCGGGCAAGAAGTCGTCGAACGCCAAGAAGGCCAGCGAAGTTGCCAAGGAAATCGAAGAAGTCGGTAAGGACGCGCCGTGGTACATCCAGGCGCTCGACATGCTGTTTGGTTTTAACGGCGTCGAGGGCCAGACGGTCGTGTCCAACGGCAAATAGCGCCCGGAGGGGAGCCCGCAATGGCAGATTGCAAACGATATAAGGTGGCGGCGATCGACCTGGGAACGGTGTCGTCGCGACTGGTGCTGGCGCAGGTCGAGGCCGGGGCGATCGTGGAATCGTCCAAACATACCGAGATTACCGATCTGGGCGAGGGCGTCGAAGCGACGGGCCGCTTTTGCGAGGCGGCGGTCGAGCGCGTGCTTGCCGCATGCCGCATGTTTGTGGACGAGGCGCGTGCCTTTGGGGCCGTGTGCATCTGCACCACGTGCACGAGCGCCGCGCGCGATGCGTGCAATGCCGCCCTGCTGCTGGACGGCCTGCGCGAGCTGGGGCTCGAACCGCGGGTGATTCCGGGCGAGGTCGAGGCGCGCCTGACGTTTTTTGGCGTGGCGCACGACTTTGCTGGCGAGCGCATCATTGTTGCCGATTCGGGCGGCGGATCCACGGAGCTCGCGACGGGCGTCTATGCGCCGGAGCGTGGGGTCTTTGCGCTGGAGGGCACGCGTTCGCTGGACATTGGCTGCCGTCGTGTGACGGAGCGGTTTTTCTCGGTGCTGCCGCCTGCGGACGGCGAGCTTGCTGCCGCCGCCAACTGGGCGGGAGAGCAGTTCGCTGCCTATTTTGAGGGCCTGCCGAGCGATTTTGAGCGTGCCGAGCGCCTGGTCGCCGTGGGTGGCACCGTCACCACGCTTGTGGCGCTCGTTCATGAGCTGGAACCGTACGATTCGAGCTTTGTGCACCTGCGCGAGCTTTCGCTGGATCAGGTTTCGGCCGCCATCGAGCGCATGTCTACGCTGGATGTTGCAGGCATTGCCGCGCTGCCAGGCGTGCAGCCCAAACGCGCGGGCGTGATCTTGGCAGGTGCCGTGGTAATTCACGAGCTCATGCGAGCCGGCGGCTACAGGGCGCTTACCGTGAGTGAGAACAGTCTGCTCGCCGGCATGGCCGCCACCATCAACGAGACCCTCGACGGTAAAACCCCCACCATCGTCTGGACCCCCAGCCTCAGCCCTCTCCAAAACTAGTCTTTTTGGGATGGGGCTACTTTGTCAGCTTGTCGATCTGTCCAATCTCCCAAAGTGGAATATTGACGAGCATGTCCTCGTCTCTATATGCCGCCAGGGAGGTCCTCACGCAACGCATGAGTTTGAATTTTTCGCAGGCTATTTTCAGACTCTTCGCTTTAAGGTTCTCCGCCGCCTTGACCTCAAGCGGAAGTACAGTCCCCATGTGATCGATAGCAAAATCGGTTTCGGCATTGCCAGAGGTAGAGGACCAGTACGCGGGGCTTTTGCCTTGCAGCAAGAGTTCCTGTGCGACGTATTGCTCGGTGAGCGAGCCCTTAAACTCGGTGAAAACAGCGGAGCTGTCCAGGACGATGGTCGGCGAGAGGCTGGAGAGCGCTCCGAGGATGCCGGTGTCGATGCAGAACAGTTTGAAGCTCGAGAGGTCTTCGTAGCTCGAGAGCGGCGCCTTTAGAGCGGAAACGCGCGGCACCTTATGAACGATTCCGTAATCCATGAGCCACTGGAGACTCTCTTCGAAATCGCGTGCGCGCGCCCCGGGGCGAAGGGCTCCGTAGATGAACTTTTTATTTTCCTTTGCAAGCTGGCCGGGGAGGGATTTCCAAACTAGCCTCATGCGCTCGACGATGCGGGCGGGCGCATGTTTGCCAAAATCGGATTCGTAAGCCTCGATGATTTGTTGCTGAAGCCTGCGGGCTTCGATGAAATCGCGGGTCGCGGTGAAGGCGGAGACGACTTCGGGCATGCCGCCGACAACGAGGTATTCCTTGAGCAGGTGCTCGAGCTTTTCGGTAACGTTTGCCAGAAGATTCATGTCTGCGGCAAGGATGGCGTCGGCGAGCGGGTCGCCATCGACGGCGCGAACGAACTCGGTAAACCCCATGGGACGCATGGTGAGCTGGTCGATTTTGCCGACGGGAAATGACTCGTTTTCGCGCCGGAGCGCGAGGCCCATATAGGAGCCGGCTGCGACGATATGGTATTCGGGCGCAAGCTCGTTGAAGTACTTGAGCGAGGTGATGCCGCGCGGTGCCTCTTGGATCTCGTCAAAGATGATGAGCGTGTCTGCCGGCGTTACGGTTTGGCCGCGAAGAAGTTCTATCTGGGAGATGATGCGCTTGGGGTCGAGGTCTCCATCGAACAGCGAGCGTGCGCTCGGTTCGAGCATAAAGTCGAAACGAATGACGTTTCGATACTGCTGGCTCGCGAATTCGTTAAGAAGCCAAGTCTTTCCTGTCTGGCGGGCACCCTTAAGCAAGAGGGGTTTGCGATTCGCTCTCGATTTCCAAGCGATAAGTTCACTCATAAGCTGTCGCTGCATATTGCCTCCCAACTCTCTTGGCTAGTATAAGGCCATTTGGGCGTTTCCCTTGGAAAATGTGCGAGACAACCACGCTTTTCCATCGAAAAATGTGTGAGACAACCACGTTTTTCCATCGAAAAATGTGGGAGTGCCAATCTAAGTTGCGGTGCAATAGTTCTTAAATGGGCTGGTAACCAGTCAAAACAGGAACTATTCCACCGCAACTTACTATCTGTATCGGCGTCCGAAAGAAACGAGCCCGTATCCCTGGGGGACACGGGCTCGGAAGCTCTAAATGGTAGGGGCGGTGGGACATCTGCGTATTTGCTGCGCAAATCCGCACCGGCTTCGGTCGCCTGCCAGCGCCCTCGCCGGCTCGCTGCGGACGCTGCGCGTCCGCTTGACGCTCGCTCCCTCGCGGGTTCGAGCCCCACCGGCATCCAAAAGAAACGAGCCCGCATCCCTGGGGGACACGGGCTCGGAAGCTCTAAATGGTAGGGGCGGTGGGACTCGAACCCACAATCCTTGCGGCGAGAGATTTTAAGTCTCCTGCGTATGCCAATTCCGCCACGCCCCCGTGAGACTAGAAGTCTAGCACAAGCCGCCCGTTACGCGTTGACAGCCATTGAGTGCTGGCCTGACTTTTCCAAGTACTCGGCAAACTTGGCCTCGTCGCCCTTGTTCTTGTACTGTAGGG
Source organism: uncultured Collinsella sp. (assembly GCA_934630385.1). Taxonomy (GTDB): domain Bacteria; phylum Actinomycetota; class Coriobacteriia; order Coriobacteriales; family Coriobacteriaceae; genus Collinsella. The sequence continues at coordinate 14,089 of CAKTWE010000009.1, read as the reverse complement.
CCAACAGGTATTCCAGGCGGCAGCTCCTGACCTTGTCGTCACCGGTCTCCTCGAGCATGCGCTCCAGCTCGGGAATGTCGTTGTGGCGCTTGAGGATCATCGTGTCGTACATCAGCTGGCACTCATGCGCGACTGCCTCGGCCTGACCACCCTCAAAGCCCTTGATCTCGTGCAGGAGCTCCTTGGACTTTTTGCGGTCCTCCTGGCCAACGTAGTAGTTAAAGCCCTTGATCACCAGGTCGACGCGCTGCATCTTGGGCAGGTTGAGCCCCAACAGCAAATCGAACATCTTGTCGGCACGCTTGTGGTCCTCGCGCAGCAGATAGGAGTTCAGGCGCAGGTAGTCGCGGTTGTAGCGCGGGTACAGCATGCTGGTGAGCTTGCTGTCGAGCAAGCGATCGAACTCGTCCCACTGCTTAGCGGCCATAAGCTGCTGCAGGCGTTTAAACGTGGTGCGTTTTTTGACGCTAAAGAATACCGACACGGCGATGCAGATGATAACGACGGCGGTCCAGAGTGTGCGGGAATCGGGCATATTGGGGTCCTTAGTCGCTCGTAAACAAGCGGTATGACAACACGTACTAGACGTATTATACGCAGCGCGCAAGCAAACTGGCATAAAAGCGCATCGAGGCCGAGCGCCATCGCTCGCTGCGGTACACTTACCTAAAGTAAACCATGAAGGGAGACATTACCTATGAAGAAGATCGTTTTGGCTTGCGGTGCTGGCGCTGCCACTTCCACGCTCGTTGCCCAGAAGGTCGCCACCCTGCTCGACGCCAACGGTTACGCCGACAAGTACGAGATCGTGCAGTGCGCCATCTCCGAGGCTAAGGACGCTTGCGACGAGGGCGCCGACCTGCTGATCGCCACCACCGTTGCCCCCGAGGGCCTCACCTGCCCGTACGTGAGCGGCGTGCCCTTCATGACCGGCATGAACCGCGTCGCTGCCGAGAAGGCCGTCCTCGACGTCATGGCTCAGTAGGCGCTAACTGTATGAGTGAGCAGAACGCCAACCCGGTCGAGCTCTTTGGCATGCGCGTCGCCCACGTGGGCATCAACGCCACCGACCCGGCAGACGCCCTGGAGATCGCGGAGCTGTTCTCGACGATGATGGGCCTGCCCGTTATCGAGACCCCGGTTTCGTACTTCAACGATTCGCTGATCGAGGTCATGAAGCAGAACGGTCGTGGCACCAAGGGCCACATTGGCTTTGCCGTCAACGACATCGATGCGGCCGAGAAGTGGTTTGCCGAGCGCGGACTCGAGGTCAACGAGGAGTCGCGCGCGCTGCTGCCCGACGGCGGCACCAAGCTCGTGTACTTTAAGCGCGAGTTCGCCGGCTTCGCCGTGCATCTGTGCCGCGAGTAGCGCATAAGCTGTCATAGCTAACGAAAAATGGGGCAAGGCGTGTGGCCTTGCCCCATTTTTAATGCCGAGAGGGAGACTGACGGGCTGCCGTAAATCGAAGGTGAATGCTTTTCCGCGAAGTGAACGAGTGAAATCGAACTCCTGGAGCATCGACATTTTGGAGGCACCGTTTCCTGCGGTTTTGTCAGGTATTTCCTGCGGTTTTGGCGCTAAAAAGTGCGGATGCTTCGGGGGTCCAAAATAGGTCGTTCACTTCGCGGAAAAGCATTCACCTTCGATTCGTGAGAGACTCCCCTACCGCGGCAGGCGAATCGTAAAGCGGCTGCCGACGCCTTCGACCGAGGTCACACCGATGACGCCGCCGTGGCTGTCGACGATCCACTTGGCAATGGCGAGCCCCAGACCCGAGCCCTGCGCGCCGGCATTGCGTGCGTTGCCGGCACGGTAGAACCGCTCAAACGCGTGAGCTGCGGATTCCTGGTTCATGCCGATGCCCTCGTCCTCAACGCTTATGTCAATCGCGCCCGTGCCCGCGTCGGGCGTTATGGCAAACGTGACGGTCGTGCCCGCGTCCGAATACTTGGCGGCGTTTTGCACGATCACGCGTAGCGCCTGCTTCACGAGTGCCACGTCAACCGATGCGTTGCAGCGCATGTCGCTGGTAAGTGCGGCATCGTACGCCAGCCGATATGTGTGCCCGGCATCGATCATCTGCGATTCTTCGCAAACCTCGCCGATCAGTGCAGCCAGGTTGGTATTCGCGCGCCGCAGCACGGTGCGACCGGCATCGCCGCGCGCCAAAAACAGCAGCTGCTCCACGAGCTCTTGCATGTGCTCGCTTTCGGCTTTGAGCGAGGTGATGGACTCTGCCAGCACGTCCGGGTCGTCTTTGCCCCAGCGGTCGAGCATGTTCACGTAACCCTGAATCACCGCGATGGGCGTGCGCAGCTCGTGGCTCGCATCGTTGACAAAGCGCATCTGCTGCAGCTTGGACTCTTGCATCTGGCGCAGCAGGCGGTTGAGTGCGACCTCGATGCTTGCCAGGTCGGCGTCGCCGGTAGTGACGCTCGGCGAGTCGACGCTTGCGCGCTCGATGGCCTGCTCCAGTGTTTCCATCTTGCCGCCGGAGAGCTGCATGCGGCCGAGTTCGTCCACGCGCAGGGCCAGATCGTTGAGCGGTGCCATGGTGCGGCGCACGCGACGGGCGCCTCCGAGCATGTTGAGCACGCCGATAACCTGCCAGCCCGCAACGACAAGGTAGAGAGGCCATAGCGTGACGAGGTCCTGTGCGAGGGGGAAGGTCTTGGTGTTACGCGCGAGCTCGACGGTATAGGTGAGCGTGGTCAGGTCCCAGCCGCGCGCGGGGGTCAGCGACATGCTGCGAACGGCGGCGCCGGGGATCCATCCCGCGTTAAACGCGCCATCGGGCAGCGTCTGGTTGCAGCCATAGACGAGGATCGCCGCCGTAACAAGCAGCAGCAACAGATCCAGCCAGACGTAGCTCACCAAGCGGCGCCACATATAGCTCCAGTTGATGGCGCGGGCGATGGAGGTGACGCGCTTAGCCTCGTCGTTACGCGCGGCAGACATAGCCCACCCCGCGCACGGTCTGGATGATGCGGGCACCGCCGGCGTCTTCGATCTTGGCACGCAGGTGCGCGATGTGCACGTCGACGTTGTTGGTGTCGCCCACGTATTCGTAGCCCAGCGCCTCGTGCGCGATGCGTTCGCGCGTGAGCACGGTGCCGGCGTGCGCCATAAGCAGGGCGAGGACGTCGAACTCGCGGGCGGTCAGCACGATGGGCGAGCCGCCGACCGTGACTTCGCGGCGGTCGGGATCGAGCGCGACCGAACCCACGGTGAGCGCGGCGGGGGAGGGCGCGGCAGGGACCTGGGCCGTGTCGCTGGCTGGAGGCGTCGCGGCGGCGTTGCCGCCCGCGCCGCCCGCCGTGCCCGCCCCGGCACCGGTGCCGACCGCGCCCGAAGCCGCCCGTACGGCCTCAGCGCGCTTCAACGCCACGCGGATCCGTGCGAACAGCTCCTCGATCGCAAACGGCTTGGTCAGGTAATCGTCAGCACCGGCGTCAAGCCCGGCCACCTTGTCCATCACGGCATCGCGCGCGGTGACCATGATCACCGGCACATCCTTGTGCTTGCGTACGCGCCGCAGCACCTCCATGCCGTTGAGCTGCGGCAACAGTACATCGAGCAGGATCAGATCGTAGTCGCGCTCCAGCGCTAGGTCAACGGCGGTGCGGCCATCGGCGGCGTGCTCCACCTGGTAGCCCTCGTGCTCCAGCTCGAGCGTCACAAAGCGGGCGATTTTCTCCTCGTCCTCTACGATCAGGATTCGTGCCATACGTGCCCCCGTCTGCGATTACTTGTCGTCGTTCAGATTTTGCTTGATGTCGTCCGCGGCATTGGCAGCGCTGTCCATCAGGTTGTTGATGCTGCCGGGCACGTCGCCGTCGCTATCGATGCGGTAGCGCATGCCAAAGAACAGGCCAAGCAGCATCAGCCATATCGTGGCGCCCCAGGCAAACAGGGCGACGATGGGAATCAGGATGGGGATGTTGAGGATGATGGCGTCGCGGCGCGTGGCGATAAACTTGGTGTCCAGGCTCAGGCGGAAGAGCTTTTTGAGGTACTCCCACACGCTGTCCATCTTCTTGGAGAAGTCGGTCTTTTCGCTCGACTTTTCGTAGGCGGCCTGTGCGGCGGCCATCTCGGCCGAGGGCTCATCGACCGGCTCGGACTCGGTGGCGGCATGCGCCGACGTGGTCTGGGTCTTGCCCTGCGACTCGAGCCAAATGATGGCATCCAGAACGTTGCCGTCGGCGGCGTCGAGCGCGGCCTTGGCGTCGGTGTAGCTCACGTTGCACTTGGTGCGGATGGTTTCAACTTTTTCGAGGTCGTCCATGACCTGTCCTTTCGTTCGATGGGCGCGACGCCGGGCGATCTGCCCGGGCGCGAGCGTTGCGTTCGGCGGCCTGCGTTGCGCGGCGCCGCCCCGCCCTTGGTCGAACTCTATAGTGCAGGTTATAGATTAAGCGATTCTTGAGCCAAGATTAATGTTGGATGAGTTTTTGGGTGGCAGTAGGGAAGAGAGGGGTGTCCTTCTGGGTAGCTAGCAGCGAGGTCTAATACTTTTCCGAGAAGTGAACGAGCTAAATCGGGCCCCCGAAGCGTCGACACTTTGAGCGTGTCGTTTCCTGCGGTTTTAATGCCGGAATCCTGCGATTTCACTGCCGAAAAATGTGGATGCTCCAGGGGTCCAAAAACAGACGCTCACTTCGCGGAAAACCATTAGACCTCGATAGCGGCTGATGGGGTACCGGTAGCAAAGCGGCGTCAGAAATGGGATAAACAAGGCAAACTGATCGCATGGATTAATAATCACGTTGCAAAAGTATGAAAATATCCTACAATTGCAACATGAAGTACTTTAGTAACATAACGGCGATAAGTGAGCTCTCCGATAGCGAGGGCGTGTTCACCACAGCTCAGGCGGCTCGCATGGACATCTCTCGAGATGCGCTGGCACACTCATGCCGTGCGGGTCGTCTTGAGCGGATATGCCACGGCGCCTACCGGATGGCTGGAACACAGCGCCGAGACACCGACGAGCTCAACGCATTTTGGAAGCTCACCAATCCCTCCCTTTGCGCGTGGGAGAGAAAACGCCAGTGGGATGGCATCGCCGTGAGCGGTACGACGGCGGCGAACCTGCAGCAAATGGGCGATTTCTATCTGTCCCCCTACAGGATGATTGCGCCCATGCGCATCAATACGAGAAACGAATCCCTTTCCTTTGTAAAGCGCGAGATTGCAGAGCAGGATGTCGTCTGGCTCGACGGCCTGCCGGTAACTAAACCCGAGCGCACGCTTGTCGATCTTTGCCTCGATTGCGAGGACCCCTCATTAATTATCGATGCCTATAACGACGCGCTTGGGCGAGGGCTCGATATGCAGCGGCTGAAAGATCTTGTAGAAGAGAACTCTAAAACCGCCAAACGACGCGAACTAATGAGGCCTTTGCTGATGGTACTGAACGGGTAATGCGAATAAACATGCAGTCTCTAACAGCGTTCCGTCACGCGGATCTTTGTTGATCACCTATACTGGTTGAGCTCAACTGGAGAGGTGATAACTAGTTATGAAATCAATCAATGTTGCAGCAGCGATTATTCAGAGGGACGGAAAAATCCTGAGCTGCCAGCGCGGCTATGGTGAGTTTAAAGACGGCTGGGAATTTCCGGGCGGCAAGCTCGAGCCGGGCGAGACCGGCGAGCAGGCAATCGTGCGCGAGATTCAAGAAGAGCTCGAGGTCACGATCGGTAACCTCGACTATCTTTGCACGGTCGAGCACGATTACGAGACGTTCCACCTGTCGATGCAGTGCTACCTGGCTAACATCCTTTCGGGGGAGTTCAAAGAGCACGCTCACGAGGACATGAAGTGGCTCGATACCAATAACCTGTGGGATGTCGATTGGCTTCCAGCGGACGTTAAAGTCGTTAGGGAGCTCGAGAAGAAACTCGGGCTTAAGTAAGAAAGGGGCGGGCGCCACATGGTGCCTCGCCCCTTTTTGTCACTCTGCCTCGCTCAAATCGCTGAGCATAAACTCGTAAATGTCTTGCCTCACGGGTGCGTTGAGCTCATATTCGATTTCAACGGCGTTGTCGCCGCTCTTAGTTTTAATAGCTTCGAACTCACCGGTCGGATGCATTTCGCCTAAGAAATAGAACTCCTTGCCACCCTTATCGTCCTTGTTCTTTCGCATAAACAAATACGTCTTCAGGCCGTTTTCCGGCCATGTCTTCAGGCGCTGAATCTCGGGGGAGTTGAGCGTGCGGTTGTTCTTAGAGATTGCAACTAGCTTACTCGGCGAAACAAAGCGGTCTTCATACTGAATTGACTCACTAATGTCGGGCGCCTTGTCATAGTTAATAAACACGGGGAATGTATTGGTCTTCTCGTCGTAGAAATAGCCGCCAAGATTTTGGCCGTTGATGTTCTTTTCCCAGTTCATCAGGCGGCAAACCTCCTCGTATGTGTACTTGGCGTTGAGAACGAAATTTGTGTTTTCGTACGTCTCGGCATAGTCGAGTCGGTTGCGCGCAATACCAAAATCCAGCACTTCAAGAATCTGACGCTTGAACTCTGCGTTGCGCAGGGCGGTCGCAAACGCTTCGGTCAGACGAGGTCCGGTCCCATCGTCAATAAGCAGGGAAACGAAATCCTTAGGAGTGGCAAAGTCGCCCTTAAGGACTGCGATTGCCGACCTAACGGCGCTGTCCTTAAGTTGTGCGCGGTAGTTCCTAAGCGCAGCCTCGCGCATATGCCGGTAGCCCTCGTGTCCGGCTTCGACGAGCGTTTGAAGCAAATAGAGATCTTCAAATCGCTTGCCCGCGGCAAGTTTTTGAGAAATAAATCTGAGGATTTTAATCTGGTCCGAGGAAAACTGGACCGTGTAGTCCGGCTCACATTTGGAAAGAAAATCGTGGTAGGACTTGCTGCTTTTGAAGATGAGTAGCGGGTCGATAGAGCCGTTGCGATCAAATTCGAGCAGCGAGGGGATCTTTCCGAGCTTCTGCCGCAAGTCGAGATATTCGTTCTTCAAAAAGCGGGCGGAGGTAAAGTTGCCGCCATCGATGGCCTTGTAAATGCGTGCCTCGGAAATACGATCGAAGCTCACGGTCGAGCATCCGGGTATCACCGAATCGCCCTCTTGGACGAGACGACGCAGGCGATCTTTGTTGTACGTCTTGTCGCCCGAAAGCGCGATGGGTACCAAGAAGTTGCTCTGGTAATTGCCAATAAAGTCGAGTATCAGTGCGTATTCCTTGCCGCTGTCCAAGCGCAGGCCACGGCCGAGCTGCTGAATAAAGATGATTGCGGAGTCGGTGCGTCGAAGCATGATGATCTGATTGAGCGAGGGGATGTCGACGCCTTCGTTCATGATATCAACCGAGAAAATGTACTCGAGCTCGCCGGCTTCAAGTCGGCTGATTGCGACATCGCGGACCTCATCGGAATCTTGACCGCTAATCGCAGTTGTTCGATATCCGAGAGCGTTGAACTTGCGTGACAGTTCTTCGGCCTCGGCGTTTCGATTGCAGAAGATTAAGCCCCTGCGGTTGCTTTTGGTGACGCTATATTCCTCAATCTTCTCGGCGATGTGACGCACGCGCTCGTCGGATGTTAAGCGTCCGAACAAGGCGGTATCTTCGACCGTTTCGTCGTCAATCTCCAGATCGTGAATGCCAAAATAATGGAAGGGGGCAAGCATCTCCTCGGCCAAAGCGTCCTGCAGCGTGATCTGGAACGCGATGACGTGGTTGAAAAGGGCAAAGACGTCATAGCCGTCGGTGCGATTGGGTGTAGCGGTCATGCCCAGATAAAACCGAGGCGTAAAGTGCGACATGATGGATTGGTAGCCCTGGGATCCCGTGCGGTGGGCCTCGTCGATGACGATGTAGTCGAACTCATCGGGACAGAAATCGCTCAAATGTTTGGCGACCGAAGAACACATGGCAAACACGCAGGTGGCATTGCTTGTATTCTTGCCAGTTTGATAGGTGTCGAACGTATAGGTACTACCTAAGAGCCGTTCGTAGCTTGCGCGGGAGGCGTCAATAATGCGCCGGCGGTGCGCAAGAAAGAGGACGCGCCGGGGTTTAAACGCGAGTACATCGAACGCCGAAAGGAAGGTCTTGCCGGTGCCGGTTGCCGAGACCAGCAGGGCGCGGGTCTCGCCCTTGCGATGGATTACATCGAGCGCCTCAAGGGCGCGCTGCTGCATTTTATTGGGCTTGATTTCTTCGAGGTCATTCGTGGTTGGGCTAACAGTTGCCTGGAACGTCGGTTTCGATTTGGGCTTTGACGGACGTGCCGATCGATATGCGGCATAGTTCTCAATCCAGTCTTGGGAAAGCAAAACGGTTGAGGTGTCGTTCCACAGCGAATCAAACTCGCCTCTAAGCTCTCCGAGCAGGCGGCTGTTCTCGACAGTCTGGTACAGCACGTTCCATTCTTTATTACAGGTGAGGGCGGTCTGCGTCATGTTGGAGCTGCCGACGATGACCGTGCTGGTTTCGCCCTTATCAAAAATGTATCCCTTGGCATGCAAATTACCCTGGAATACGCGAACTTCTATGTTGTCGTATTCCAGGAGCTTTCGAAACGCATCGGGTGAGTTGAAGTTGAGATAGGTGGACGTGAGCAGTCTGCCCTTAATGCCACGCTGCTTGAGCTCCTGGAACGCCTCGACCAGGATTTGAAGGCCGCCGTCTGCAACAAACGCTACGCAAAAGTCAAAAGAGCTGCAGGTTGAGAGCTGCTCCTTGATAACGGATAGTAGTGTTCCGCCTGTCGCCTTCGAGTTGGCGATGAGCTTGGGTGAATCGTTCTCGCGTGCAAGCGAGTCGAATTCAATATCAATCTGCTGTTGCGTAGTCATCCCGGCCAAACCTTTCGAAAGACTATGTTGGCGCCAGGATAACAGATCGATCGTTCGTGTTTTGAGCGTATGTGATTTTTAGACTATCGGCCACTCAAGTTTGTGGCTGCGGCCTTGGCGCCGTGTCTTGCCGGGCTTCTCTTTATCTATGTGTATGTGTTTTTGTCTTATAGGCTGCCGGGAGAAGTCCTGCCCCCAAGATTCCGCGCATGCCATGGCTCCGTGTCGGCCATGTGGCCTGCTGCTTTGCATGACCTCGCCAGAATCCGACCGCAAATGGCCACGGACGGATATGCGGGCTCTTGTCGCTACGTGAGAAGAACTTGCAGAATTCGCAAGTTCTTGTCATGTGATGAGAAAAACTTGCAGATTTGGGCGAGCAATGGACAACCGGATTGTTCCTAGAATCGATATCTCGATTAGTTGATAGACTTTCGTGATGCCCAGGTTGCAGAGTCGATTGACGAGGAGGCGACGCGCGAGCGCGAGCTGCGTCCATTTGAGCTTAGGTCGCTCGAGAAGATCACCGGCGGTTACGAGAAGATCATCGTCGTTCGCCGGGGAAGCCATCCGACCGACATTGACGGCATCAAAATCGTCTCTGCGGTCGATTTCTTGATGGGCAGGCTTGGGGCTTAGAGCGTTCTGTGGGTTTATGACCACTTTGTCAACGAGGCTGCCTGTCTGTAGGCAAATTCCGCCCAGGACCCGATGAGGACAACGTGGTCTAAGCACCCTGCTTCCTCGACCAGGTCAAGTACTTTCGAGAAAGCTTGTTGCTGCTCAGTCAGCATTCGGCACCCTTCCCAACGCACGTATGATTAGCTTTTGAGACTGCTTCTGTTCTTTGATGGCGGCCGCAAGAGCCCTTCGACGTTCGATTTTGGCTCGCAGTTCATCAACCTCTGTAGTAGGGACATAGTCACTTTTGACTTTGTCGCCGACTCGATAGTTGAGATAGCAGTATTCGTGGCCCTTTATGTTTCGCATGCGGATGCTGCCCTTTGGAAGGAGACCGATTTCCTGTTCCATGAGGTCCAAAAGGCGGCTAGAGCGTGCGTATTCCTCTTCTAGGACACCTTCTAAGACGGGCATGGAGCCTCCCTTCCAAGTAGTTGCCCTACATTCTATCAAATCTAATAATTTGTAGGGTAACTCAAATGTGTCCGCACGACATGTGACACTTACCCTGCCGCCATGCTCCGTCGCGGCGGCATGCATCTGAACAACGATTCTCTAAGGAGTTCGATATCGATGAGTGGCAACACCAAACATCTCGCAAAGAAGTGCGTCAAGGACGCGGGGCCGTGCCTCGCGCTGTGCGCAGCCGGCGCAGCGGTCGCGCTGCTGGCTGTTCTGGGGCCATTCGACGTGCTCCGAAGTGCCAGTTCCCTGCACGTCATCATCGCCCTTGCCGGCGCCATGATGACCGGCGGCGTGCTCGATCTGATCTTTTGGGTGTTTGACCCGTTTGGATGGAAGAACGAGGGGTAAGCCCTAAGGGGTGTAGATATCGGGGCCTGCCTGCAATTTCTGCTATCGATTTGTCCAGAGTCGCACAGCGCGGAGGTGTTGCTTGATGTCCATTTTCGTTACCGGAGACGTTCACGGTATCGCCGAGTACGGGGCGAGCCGCTTCTCGTCGCGCGCTTGGCCATTGGGCCGAACGCTAACGCGCGATGACGTGGTAATCGTTGCCGGCGACTTTGGCTTTATATGGAGCGGCTCGAACACCGACAAATACTGGCTCGATTGGTTTGAGTCCAAGCCCTGGACCACGTGCTTTGTCGACGGCAATCACGAGAACCATCATCTGCTGACGGGGCTGCCGAAGCGAGAGTGGAATGGTGGCCTCGTCCACGAGGCTCGCCCGCACGTGCTGCACCTGATGCGCGGTGAGGTGTTCGATATCGCAGGGAACACGGTGCTCGCCATGGGTGGCGCCGCGAGTCATGACAAGCAGTGGCGTCAGGAGGGAAAGACTTGGTGGCCCGAGGAAATGCCGATTGAGAGCGAGATGAGCCATTGCCGCGCCTCGCTTGATCGCGTGGGCTGGAAGGTCGACTACGTTGTGACTCACGAAGCGCCGGTCGTTTTGGCAGACGAGCTGTGCATGGAGCGCAATCGCGAGTTCTACGACGATTCGCTGCAGGCCTTTTTGGGCGAGCTCGACGGGCGGCTCGACTACCGCACCTGGTTCTTCGGCCATTACCATGACGATGAATGGCGTGATGAAAAGCATCGCCTTATCTACCAAGATATCGTGCCGATCGAAGTGCGGTGCCCCGACGGATTTGGCGAGGCGACGAGTATCTATTCCGAGCAAGAGCGTTAGGAGGCCCCATGATCTGGTTTACCAGCGATACTCACTTTGGGCACGAGAACATGCTACGGCTCTGCGGCAGGCCTTGGTCGACTGTTGCGCAGATGAACGACGCCATGGTCGCCAACATTAACAGCAAGGTCGCTGCGGATGATGAGCTCTACATCTTGGGCGACTTTAGCTTTAAGATGACGGTCCAAGATGCCTACGAGCTGCGCAAAAGCATTGTCTGCAAGTGCGTCCATCTGCTGCCCGGCAACCACGACAAAGACTGGACGCAGCCTGCGGTGGCGGATGCTTTTATCGTCGAGCCGCCCATTTGCGTGCTCAAGATCGACCGCCAAAAAATCGTACTGAGCCACTATCCCATGACCGACTGGCAGGGCATGTCGCACGGCAGCTGGCATTTGCACGGGCATATCCACAGCTGCGGCGGCGCGTACAACAAGTTCAACCTTCGGCAGGGGCTGCTGCGCTATGACGTGGGCGTGGATGCCAACGGCTACGCCCCGGTGAGCCTAGAGGAGCTCAAGTCGTGGTTTGCGCAGGTTGAGGAGCCGGTGTGTTGCGTTAAGTGGCCGTGGTGGGTCAACGTCACGGACGATGAACAGGTCGAGCGCGATCTCGAAGCCTATAAGAGGGAAGTGGTGGTCCGATGACGGTCTATGTGACGGGCGATATTCACGGTGGCATCGACATGCAAAAGCTGCGTGATTGGGATCTTGGGGATAGCCTGACGAGCGATGACTATCTCATCGTTGCTGGCGATTTTGGCTTTCCGTGGGATTTCTCTGCCGAGGAATGTGCCGACATCGCTTGGCTGGAGTCGCGCCCCTATACCGTGCTGTTTGTCGACGGCAACCACGAGCGTTTCGACCACTGGGCGGAGCGTCCCATGGAGTTGTGGCACGGTGGGCTGACGCAGCGCCTGTCGGACACCTCCCCCATACGGCGCCTGACGCGCGGCGAGGTTTTTGAGCTCGACGGCTCAACGATCTTTACCATGGGCGGCGCCACGAGTGTGGACAAGGAATACCGCATCCCGTATTCCAGCTGGTGGCCGCAGGAGCTGCCGGACGAGCGCAACTTTGAGGAGACACGGACAAAGCTCGACAGCGTGGGCTGGAAGGTCGACTACGTGATCACTCACACCTGCTCCACGCGCATGCTCTCGCCCACGCTCTATCCGGCGCCTGGCTGGAATTACCCCGCCGTTGATCGGCTTACGGCATTTTTCGATGAGCTGGAGGACCGCTTGGACTACAAGCGCTGGTACTACGGCCATTTTCATCGCGACGCCAACCCGGCCGAGCGTCACACCGTGCTCTACGACTGCATCGTTCGCCTGGGCGACGAACTCCAGCTCTGGGATATTTCATAGGGGGCAGGCATAGCGAGCTCTTCATATGGTGCCTTGGGTAGTTACCCTACATTTCAATAATGTTCATGATCTGTAGGGTAACTTAAGGCATGCTGGGATCTGGAGGAGATATCGCCGACGGTCTAGAGTTTCAGTGCCATTCGGTTGGTGCCGGGTAGGGTTACAAAGCCAAAATGCGCATAGAACGCTGCCGCTTCGTCATCTACTGGATCGACAACCAAAGCCCGCGCTCCTGCTAGGGCAGAAATTTTCAAGGCGTTCTCGATGGCATCTTTGAGCAGTGATGCCCCAAGACCAAGCCCCTTGAACTTCTCGTCGACCCCCATCATTCCAAGTAACACTGCGGGAACTTGGGAGGGGGAGTTTCGCACGAACCACCCTCCATCAACATTTTCGCGAGCTACGGAGTGCGTGCATAGCGTATAAAAGCCAGCGACTGCGCCTTCGCAATACGATGCGTATATAACCGCTGACCCTCTTCTTCGCGCCGAGGCCGATCTGTTTTTAGCCCATCCGTCTACAAGAGCGTTTCCGCAGTGGAAAGCCTCGATGCCTTGACCAACGGGGAGTTGAACGGGCTTGGTAAACGCGCTCATTCCCAAACTGCTTTACGGTTAAGCAACGCTTTTGCGGCTTGGGGCATGGGGGAGTCGAGTATTTCGCAAAATGCATCAAAACCATCAGGAGAAAGATAGGTTGTTGACGCTTCGGCGATGTCACGCGCGGAGCTCTCGTCAAGGTGGGCAGTGGCCCATTGGGTGAGAGTTTGCCCGCGCAGGGCCGCGGCGCGCTCGTAAGTAATGCGTTGGCGCTCGGTCAGCCTTAGATCCATACGGCGTTGTTTCTCAATCGTCGGCATAATAAAAACCTCCTTTGCGTTATTGTACGGAATTATTCCGTACATAACAAGACGCAGAATGCTGCGCTCGTCGAAGGGGGGCAAGGCGTTTGACTACTCGGCCGTTATGGTGATGTTTTCCCGGTGCGCGCGGATAACATCCCAGCTAAAGTGCTCGACCAATTGCCCGGCGGTACGCGGCGTGGTGTCCGGCGCGATGCCTGTTTGCCCGGCGAGCCAGCCCAACAGTGCCTCGGATGTGCCAAAGCGTGCGCGGAGCTCGCCCAGGTCCAGATCGCGGTCGCGTTTGGAAAGGCGCCGGCCGTCCGGCGACATGAGCAGCGGAATGTGCGCGTAGCGCGGTGTGGGAAGTCCCAGCAGATGCTGCAGATAGATCTGGCGCGGCGTGGAGCCAAGCAGGTCGCATCCGCGTACGATCTCGGTAACACCCATGGCGGCGTCATCGACCACCACGGCCAGCTGATAGGCAAACACGCCGTCGCTGCGGCGCACCAAAAAGTCGCCGCACTCGGTGGCGAGCGCCTCGCATTGGGCCCCGTACGTGCGGTCCACGAATTCGATCACATCGCCCGCGAGGTCGTCGACGGTGGGCACGCGCAGGCGCGTGGCCGGGGCGCGCAGGGCACTGCGGCGGGCGACCTCCTCGGCAGAAAGGCCTCTGCAGGCGCCGCGGTAGATGGGCGTGCCGTCGCT
>CAKTWE010000008.1 GCA_934630385.1 uncultured Collinsella sp. | reverse complement strand
GGTTGACCTGTCCGGCGGGGGCCGGGCTTGGTTTACAGACCGTCCTCGACCATGTGTGGCGCGTTGTCCTGCTCCTTCGGAGCCGCGGACAAGGCGCCACACTGGTCTGCGGAGTGTTCTGAAAACTAAGCCCGGCCCCCGCCTGCGGTGACGCTGCTGTAAGCGGCCTGCGATGGGGCCGTTGTTGGTTGGGGCCGCTGGGCTGATGTGGGGGCGCTTGGTTGTTGCGGGCCCTGGTCCCGGCGGCGGCCCCGGCGCTTCGCGCCTGCCGCCTTGGGGGACTGTGGGGCGCGGTCGGCAGCTGCGGCGCGTTGCGCCTGCTGCCTGCGGGGACTTTGGGGCGCGGTCGGCAGCTGCGGCGCTGTCGCGCCTGCTGCCTTGGGTGACTTTGGGGTCGATTGGGGCTGTCTGCACAATTCGCGGTATTATGTTGCGGAGTTTTGAAAGGAGCCGCTGGTGGTCACGACGACGTTTGCTTCGCCTTTGGGCGAAATCTTGCTTGCCGCTGATGGCCGCGGTCTGACGGGGCTTTGGTTTGAGGGACAGGAGCACTTTGGCTCTACGCTGCTCAAAGAAGATACGGAGCACGTTGAAGGCACCGATGCGGTTTCTGGCGCTGGCGGTATGTCTTCGGTGAATCCGGCAAATGGTGCGGCTTCTTCGGTGCTTGAGCGTTCTTGGGCTTGGCTGAATGCTTATTTTGCGGGGCAGGAGCCTCGGTTTACGCCGCCTTTGCATTTGATTGGCACGGCGTTTCAGCGTGAGGTTTGGTTTGAGCTGCTTTCAATTCCGCGTGGCGAGGTCGCTACGTATGGCGAGATCGCCCAGCGTGTTGTGGCTCGACATCGTGTGCCGGGAAATGAAGCGCCCGTTGTGTCTCCTCGTGCGGTGGGGGCTGCGGTTGCTCGCAACCCTATTTCGATTATCGTGCCGTGCCATCGCGTGGTGGCGGCCGACGGGTCGCTCAACGGATATGCCGGTGGCCTCGACCGCAAGGAGCGGCTGCTGCGGCTTGAGGGCGCGTACGAGGACTAGCGCTCGAACACTTTGCGTAAACTAGGACGCCGCAAAAGGACGAGTCGCTGTTCCTTCGCGCCCGGCATGCGTCAAAGCGCTCGGCATTTGCGCCTTAAGTTTGGCTAAGCCATATCCTGCGTATTTAAAAACGCGCAGGTTGAGCGGCTAAGGCTGCGCTAAGGCGGTTGACGGTGCGTTATTATCGGCAGTATCGAAACCCGTAGAGCCATGCGCCAAAGGAACAATTATGAAGCTGATGCTTGCCGAGGACGAACCCGTCCTCTCTCGTGCCCTTACCGCGATTCTTCAACATAGCGACTACGAGGTCGATACCGCGCTCGATGGTCTGACGGCGCTCGAGTATCTGCTCGCCAACGACTATGACGCCGCGATTCTGGACATCATGATGCTCGGCATGGACGGCATCGAGGTGCTCAAGCGCACGCGTGAGGCCGGCAAACGCCTGCCCATCATCATGCTTACGGCAAAAAGCGAGGTGTCCGATAAGGTCGAGGGCCTGGACGCCGGCGCCAACGATTACCTGACTAAGCCGTTCGCCGCCAAGGAACTGCTCGCTCGCATTCGTGCCATGACGCGCGCCGCGACGGCAATTGACGCCACGACGCTCAGCGTGGGCAACGTGCGCCTCGACACGGCATCGTGCACGCTTATAGGTCCCTTGGGCGAGGAACATCTGGCTAATCGTGAGTTTCAGCTTATGGAGCTCTTTATGCGCAACGCCGGCACGCGCATGCCCACCGAGCGTCTGATGCTCGATGTTTGGGGCGAGGACGCGCCCGAAGGTGCCAACGTGGTGTGGGTCTATATCTCGTACCTGCGCAAAAAGCTGACGGCGCTGGGTGCCAACGTGGCCATCCGCGCATCGCGCAATCAGGGATATTCACTCGAGGTTGTCGAGGGGGACGAGCAGGCGTGAGCGTACACGCGTGGTGTAATCGCATGGCGGAACAGTTTCGTGCCGCCTCGAGCAGTACGGGGCGGGCAAATGCTGCTGACGCATTGGGCCGCCGCCTGCGTCGCAAGTTCATCCTGGTTGCCATGGGTGCTGTGACCGTGGTACTCACGCTCATCATTGCCGGCATCAACATCGTTAATTATTCGCATGTCTGTAAAATGGCCGATGCGCGCCTGGACTATATCCTGGCAGGCAAGGGCGGCATCGATTGGGAAGACGAGTCCAGGACCGATCCCGGCAATGGCGGGGACGCGAGCACCGGCATGGTTGCGGACGGCTATCGGGCGGGCGTTCGCGTGGGACATTTTGAAGGCATGACGGCGGAGTCCCCCTTCGACACGCGCTACTTTACGGTGACGCTTGTCGAAGGGCAGGTGGTCGATGTCAATACCGCCCGCATTGCCGCGGTGGGCGCCAAGCGTGCCGCCCGTATTGCCATGGGGCTGGATTCCAAGGGCCTGAACTCTGGGTTTTCTGGTAACTACCGCTATACGACCACAGCTCAAGGCGAAAAGACCACCTATGTGTTTGTGGACTGTTCGCGCGAGCTTGCAAGTTTCCATTCGTTTTTGAGCGCGAGTGTGGCAATCAGCTGCATTGGCTGGCTGGCGGTGCTGGCAATTGTAACGGTCGCCTCGGGCGCCGTGATTCGACCGATGGTCGAGAGCTACAGCAAACAAAAGCGGTTCATTACCGATGCAAGCCACGAGATCAAGACGCCGCTCGCTGTGATCGATGCCGCGAACGAGGTACAGGAGATTGAAAGCGGCGAGAGCGAGTGGACGCAGAGCATTCACGAGCAGGTGGCGCGACTGACGGCGCTTACAGAGCGTCTGGTATTTTTGGCGCGCATGGACGAGGGCTCTGCCAACTTTACCATGGCGTCGATCGATCTTTCGGAGGCCGTGGACAAGGCGGCGGCGCCGTTTGAGTCGGTGGCGGTTTCGCGCGGCAAACGTCTGTCGACGTCGATTGCGAGCGGCGTGCGGGCCCATGCCGACGCCGCAGCGGTGGCGCAGGTGGTTGAGTTGCTGCTGGACAACGCCACACGCTACGCAAGCGAGGGCAGCGTGATCGAGCTGAGCCTGCGTGCTGTTTCGCGCGGTGCGGGCAAAGGCTCGGCCGAGCTTGTCGTATCGAACGCTGTAGACGAGCTGCCCGAGGGCGACCTGGATCGATTGTTCGACCGCTTCTATCGTGCAGATGTGTCGCGCAGTTCCAAGACAGGCGGCTCGGGTGTGGGCCTATCCGTCGTGCGCGCCATCGCCGAAGCCCATGGCGGCTCCGCTACCGTATCTGGCCACGACCATCAGATCGCCTTCACCGTCCGCTTCTAAACCTGCCAAAATAAACCTGTCCCTTTTTGGTAGGTGGGAAATGGGTAATACTAAAGAGTTATCCGACCAGATGGGAATTAATCGATGGCCTATATCGAATTCAAAGACGTCATCAAAGCATACGGCGAAGGCGACGCCCGCATCCACGCGCTCGACGGCGCGAGCTTTACGGTCGAGCGCGGCGAGCTCGCCATCATTCTGGGTGCTTCGGGCGCCGGTAAAACCACGGCGCTCAACATCTTGGGCGGCATGGACACGGCAACTTCCGGCACCGTGACGGTGGACGGGCGCGACGTGAGCTCCGCCAACGAGGCGCAGCTCGTGGAGTACCGCCGCGCCGACGTCGGCTTTGTCTTCCAGTTCTACAATCTGGTTCCCAACCTGACGGCGCTTGAGAACGTCGAACTCGCGGCGCAGATCTGCCCTGATTCGCTCGATGCCGAACAGACGCTTCGTCAGGTTGGCCTGGGCGAGCGCCTGGGCAACTTTCCGGCGCAGCTTTCGGGCGGCGAGCAGCAGCGCGTATCCATCGCCCGCGCGCTGGCCAAGAACCCCAAGCTGCTTTTGTGCGACGAGCCTACGGGTGCACTCGACTACAAAACTGGCAAGCAGATCTTGCAGCTGCTACAGGACACTTGCCGCAAGCAAGGCATTACGGTCATTATCATCACCCACAACTCTGCGCTGGCGCCCATGGCCGATCGCCTGATCCGCTTTAAGAGCGGCCGCGTGGAGAGCGAGACAGTCCAGCAAAATCCCGTGCCTATCGAGACAATCGAGTGGTAGCGCCCATGGACCAGGACCGCCAAAACAGCCAGCGCCGCGACGCGCAGAACACGGAGCGCGAGCAGGATTTTACGACCTACCGCACCGCCCAAAGCTCAAACGATATGGTGCCGACGGTTTTTCGCCGTGGCATCTACCGCACAATCCGAGGCAGTCTTAAGCGCTTCTTATCCATCGTGGTCATCACCGCGCTCGGCGTGAGCGTGATGTGCGGCCTCAAAGCGGGGTGCGAGGACTTGTGCGATTCGGTCGACGCCTATTTTGACCAGCAGAATGTCTATGACATCAACGTGCAGTCGACCTATGGTCTGACCGATGACGATCTTGCTGCGATCCAAGAGGTCGATGGCGTCGAGACGGCCGAGGGCATCTATACCGAGACCGCCTATACCGCCGTGGGTACGACGCGCGAGCGTGTCGTCGTACAGAGCCTCTCCAAAGAGAATATTGACCAACCGGTGCTAGTACGCGGCGAGCTGCCCGAGACTTCGGGCGAAGTGGCAGTGACCTCACGTTTTTTGAAGGCTTCGGGCAAGAAAATCGGCGATACGGTGAGCTTTGCCGCCAACGATGCGAGCTCGTCGAACCAAAGCGCCAAGGATCAATTTGCCGCGGGCGATTACACCATTACGGCTGAGGTCCTCGATCCCACTGATGTGAGCTCCGACTCGACGGTCAACGCCTTTCGCGCTGCTTCGACTGCGGACTATAAGTTCTATGTGAGCGAGGACGCCGCGACATCTTCTTCCTATTCCGCGATCCACGTGGTCGTCGAGGGAGCCAAGAGCCTCAACTCCTATTCGGATGCCTACTCGGCAAAGATCAATGAGGTCAAGGGCAATATCGAGAAGATCCGCGAGGAGCGTGAGAAGGCGCGCGCTCAGGAGCTGACGGTCGACACACCGGCGAGCTTGGACGCGGCCGAGCGTCAGGCGAATATGGTCTTTGGGATCGAGCAGGACAACATCAATCGCATGGCCGAGGGCAGCGACGAGCGTGCGCAGGCGCAAGCCGACCTGGACCAGCGCCGCGCCGCCGCCGACCAGCAGTTTGCCGATGCCCGCGCCGAGCTCTCTGACCTGGGCGAATGCACCTGGTACATCCAGGACCGCGGCAATATCGCAAGCTACTCGAGCGTCGAGAGCGATAGTTCTTCGATCGAGGCCATCGCCACGGTGTTCCCGTTCATCTTCTTTATCGTCGCCGTGCTTATCAGCCTCACCACCGCCACCCGCATGGTCGAGGAGGAGCGCACGCTTATTGGCCTGTACAAGGCGCTCGGCTATTCACGCGGGCGTATCCTGTCCAAATATGTGGACTACTCGCTGTGGGCGTGTCTGATCGGTGGCGTGCTCGGCAATATCATCGGATTTGTGGGTCTGCCGCTGTTCTTGTTTACGGTGTTCGACGACATGTACTCGCTGCCCCAGATGCTACTTTCGTACGACATCGTGTCCTCAATCGTCTCGGTGGCGCTGTTTGCCGTGGGCGTGGTGGGAGCCACGATTATCGCCTGCCGCCACGAGATGGCCGAGACCCCTGCCTCGCTCATGCGCCCCAAGGCTCCGCGCGCCGGCTCGCGCATTCTGCTCGAGCGCATCGGCTTTATCTGGCACCGCATGGGCTTTTTGAACAAGGTCGCTGCACGCAACCTGTTCCGCTACAAAAAGCGCGCCTTTATGACCATCTTTGGCATTGCGGGCTGCACGGCGCTTGTGATTTGCGGCATGGGCATCCGTGATACGTCGGTCGCGCTGTCGCCCAAGCAGTACGGCCACATCACACGCTACGATTTGCTGGCGGTCGCCAACCCCGATGATTTTTCGCAGACGTGCGCGGCGTTGGATGAGCGCAGTGCAGCCAAGGATTCCAACGTGACCGTGACTTCGACGCTGCCGATTATGACCGACAACGTCACCTTTACATTTGGCGGTAAGAGCGAGACCGTGCAGCTCATCGTGATTCCCGACGACCGCACGGGTGA
This sequence comes from uncultured Collinsella sp., assembly GCA_934630385.1. Classification (GTDB taxonomy): domain Bacteria; phylum Actinomycetota; class Coriobacteriia; order Coriobacteriales; family Coriobacteriaceae; genus Collinsella. Next base: position 34,817 of record CAKTWE010000008.1, on the reverse strand, counting down.
CTTGGGCGATTACGTGCGCTTGGAGGATGAGTCCAAAGAACCGCTCGCCCTGCGTGACGGGGATGTGTATTTGAGCAAGAGCTCTCAGCTGGTGCTGGGGATCAAGCCGGGTGACACGGCTCACGTCCAGGATTCGTCGCTCAATGTTGCCAAGGTCAAAGTCAGCGACATTTCGCTCAACTATCTGGGCAACACGCTTTATATGACGCAGAGCACCTATGAGCGTGCGTTCGGTCGAAGTGCACGCCTTAACGGCGTCTTTGTGCTGCTTAAGGGTTCGTCGGCCGACCAGATTGCGTTTAGCAAGAATCTTAAGAGTGACGGTTGGCTTACGATTTCGAGTACGGCCGAGCATTGGGAAAACTACGAGGCAAACTTTACGATTATCAATTCGGTCGTGGTGCTTGTGACCTTTATGGCGGCGTGCCTGTCGTTTGTGGTGGTATTTACGTTGTCTAACACCAACATCTCGGAGCGCGAACGCGAGCTGGCGACCATCAAGGTGCTGGGCTTCCGCCGTGGCGAGGTGCATCACTACGTTAACAAGGAGACGTTGATCCTCACGGCGATCGGAGCCGCGCTGGGCGTACCGCTGGGCGGTGCGCTGGCCGAGAGCTTTACGTACATCCTGCAGATGCCGTCATTGTACTTTGACGTCGAAGTCGAGCCGCTGAGCTACGTGCTTGCCGTGGTGCTTTCCTTCGGCTTTACGATCATCGTCAACCTCGCCACCAACCGAACGCTCAATAAGATCGACATGGTCGGCGCCCTCAAGAGCGCCGAGTAACCTGCCAAAAAGGGACAGGTTTATTTTGGCAGGTTTTATCAGGGCAAACGCCGGACAACCATTAGGTGGCCCGGCGTTTGCCCCGTTTTGCTGGGGATGTCTGTCGTTCAGCATCTCAACGTACTGGCCGATGAGCTTTTCCATTTGCCTTTCATTCTATTTGGTTTTCGCTCACAGGCGTGGATGAAGGGCTTTCTTCAGCCTTCGAGATTGAGTTTGAATGGGTCGTATGCCACAAAATGGGCCTATCTACTACGTTTGCTGCCACACCCTCGACCATGACAAAGATAATGAAATAAAACCGCAGGTAGAGGGCTTGCCAATTTTCGGAAAAGGCGGGTATGGTCGGCCCTCTCGAGTTAAACGTAGTAAATAGGCCCTTTTCTTGGCGCGCGGTCAGCTCAATGCTAATCTCCGTGCCGGAACTGACCCAGTTGTTTGTAAGTTGCGGTGATATACGGACTGTTTGGCGCTTTGGAGCCTCAAAACAGTCCCTATATCACCGCAACTTGGAAGGGGCGGGCGGTGTCGGATGAGTGGCGCTGGCTGGTTGGGGCGGTTTAGGCCTGTTTGCGGTACTTCCATTGTTTGCGACACCAGCGCATGAGCGCCTTTACGATGGGAATCGTGATGAGGATGATCCATGCAGGATGGGGCTGTCCCAAACAGAGCCACATGTAGAGGAACCAAGCGATGGCGGCTGCTGGATAGACGCATTCAGTGAGCTTTGACAAATGGCGTCGATCGATAAAGTCACCAATCGCGTAGTAGACGGGAACCAGAAAGACGAGGAAAAGCCCCATGCCCCATGTGCCGTAGACAATGCCGAGCACCAGATAGGCGAGAGTGACAAGTGCGGGGAAGGGGAATTTGTTCCATGCACGTCCGACCTTGGTGTGGAAATGCTTGCCATGATGGTCGATCTTGTCGTGTGCTTCCTTCCAGCTGGAAAACGTCTCGCCGTCGATGGTGACGGTGCCGTCGTCATTGGTACGCACGCTATGTCCATCGTCCTCAAGCGTATCGATATACACGCCGCCTGGCCCCACATGCACCTCTTCGCCCTTGCGCTCGTTGGTCACATGGATGCCGCTCCAACCAACATGGACTTCCTCGCCTTTATTGGGATCAATGACGTGGATACCGCGCGCGAGGGAAATATCGACAAGTGGTTTGTCGCCGCAATCGGCGTGCTCGGCAGAATCCTCAGCCTCGTCAGCCACATCCGCCGTCTCGGTGTCGGCGCTACCGTCCTTCAGGTCGTCGGCATCGTTGGCCGCCTCCCCATATAGCAGCTCGTCCAACGACACGTCATACAGCGCGGCGAGCGCAATGAGGTTATCGGTATCGGGTGAGGACTCGCTGCGCTCCCATTTACTAACAGCCTGGCGGCTTACGCCCAGCTGGGCAGCAAGCGCCTCCTGAGAAAGGCCGGCAGCTTTACGGCGATCGACGAGGCGCTGTGCCATCGCAAGATCCATGGTGGTTCCTTTCGTTTGATGGTCGAATCGAATGAGCCGAGTATGCCGAGAACAACCGGTAGCGACCACCATTTCTAGTTAGAATCTGCCCCAACCCTACCGCAACTACCGGTAGCAACCCCTAACGACCAGCCATTTCAGGACAAATGTCAGTGCAAGTAGCAGCCAAGAGCCCCCACTCAGTAAGTTGCGGTGGAATAGTTTTTGGATTTAGCCATTTGCGGACTAAGCAGGAACTATTTCACCGCAACTCAATTCCAGCCCAGGCACCCGCAGCAAGAAGACGAATAGCCCCGGCGAGTATGTAAACGCAGGGCCCTCCGACCCCGCCCGACGATTTCGATTGGCGACCTTTGACGGAGTCAAGGGAGGAGCCAAATCGAAATACGTCGGGCGGGGTCGGAGGGCCCGATGGGGTGGATTCCAGCCGAGGCTATTCGTCGCCGAAGCTGATGCCCAACGCCTTGGCCTCGCGCACCAGGTCGCTCTGGGGGTCGACAAACTTGAGCTTGCCGGCGACCTCCTCGAGCGGCATGTGGCACATCTTGCCGTCACGCAGGGCAATCATGTAGCCAAACTCGCCGCGCAGGCAGCCAAGCGCGGCCTCGACGCCGCACTGGGTCGCAAAGATGCGATCCTGGGCATCGGGCTGGCCGCCGCGCTGCGTGTGGCCGGGGATGGCGACGCGAGTCTCGCGACCGGTCTTGGCCTCGATCTCCTTGGCGATGTCGTACACGATTGACGGGCTCGTGCGCTCGGCAAGCTTCTTCTTGTACTCCTTCTTGGACAGCGCCGCGTCCTCCTTGGAGATGGCACCCTCGGCGACGGCTACGATCGTAAAGCGGCTGCCGGTCTCCATGCGATGCTCGATGGTCTTGATGACGTTGTCCATGTCGTAGGGGATCTCGGGAATCAGGATGACGTCCGCGCCGCCCGCGACGCCGGCATACAGCGGAATCCAACCGACCTTGTGGCCCATGATCTCGATGACAAACACGCGGCCGTGACTTGAGGCGGTGGTGTGGATGTCGTCGATGCACTTGGTGGCGACGTCGATGGCGCTCGTAAAGCCAAACGTCAACTCGGTGCCCCAGGTGTCGTTATCGATAGTTTTGGGCAGGGCGATAACGTTGAGGCCCTCTTCGCGCAGACGGTTGGCGGTCTTGGTGGAGCCGTTGCCGCCCAGCATAAACAGGCAGTCGAGCTGTAGCTTATGATAGGTGTGGACCATTGCCGGCACCTTTTCGACGCCGTCGGCCTCGGGAATATCCAGGCGCTTGAACGGCGTACGGCTTGTGCCCAGAATAGTGCCGCCACGGGTAAGGATGCCGCTAAAATCGGCGGGCGTCATGACGCGGAACCGGCTGTAGATAAGGCCCTGGTAGCCGTCCTCAAAACCATAGATCTCAATAGGCTCTTCGCTATTGGTCATAAGCGTTTTGACAATGCCGCGCATGGTGGCGTTGAGCGCCTGGCAGTCGCCGCCACTGGTAAGAAGACCGATCCTAAGCATGATGAATCCTTCCGGGCAAGTTATAACATGCGCATAAGTTTACCCCCGCACACTGTTGATACGGGGGTAAAACGTGTTAGCTCAAGCGTATAGAAATGTAAACAACGCCAGGCGAGCGTAAGGTCGACGGGCCTGGCTCCTTACAGTGCGAATGCGTCGATGTCGCCCCAGTGGCGGCGCAGCGTGATGGCGGCAGCGGGCTCGGTGTTGTCAAAGACGACCGACCACTGCGTGTTGCTGGTGATGTCTTCCGGATTGGGCTCTTGCGCTGCAGCGCGTAGGGCCTTCCAAGCGACTGCCTCATCTTGGGCGCCGGTATGGGCGTCGAGGACATCGGCGATTGCGGCGGCGCGCTCTTTACCATGGCCTAGCTCGCCATTCTTTTGGTTGGGCAGCACTTCGTCGCCATAGCAGGCGTAGAAGTTCGTAACCTGGCGTACAGGAGTAGCTTTGAAAGCGCGGTCCGGATCGCGCAGGTCCCACTCTACTACGCGCGCGTCACCGGCGGCGTCGTTGATATAGAAGTGGTAATCGCGTCCGGCCATGGCGTGCATGTCGTAGGCGGAAAGCAGGTCGACAGCTTCTTGCGTGGTGGCGGCACGGTCGAGCACCAGACGGATGGCGAGCGAGGTATTGATGACGGGGCGCTGCGTGTCTTGGTCACAGGGTTTGGAATCCAGGGTGAGCACGGCAATGGACACGCCACATTCGTTGACGCCGTCGAGCTGGGCAAACGGGCCCATGAGTGCGGCGGCACGTCCGGCGACGGAGTCAAGCGGAGTGTTATCGCCCAGGTTGTTGAGGGCCGCAAAGCCGATGGAGGCATAGCCGCCGCACGGGTGGTTGCGCACCAGCAGCGCCGAGGTGTCGTCCTTAAAGTCGTAATTGCGACCGGTGCGCACGCGGCCTTCGGCATCTACGGCGACAAAAGCGCTGCAGGCAAACTGGGGCGCCTGGACATGTGCCGGCACGCCAGGGAGCACCTGCGCCACCACGGCATCGATGTAGGCCTGGTCGTCGCGCACGCCAGCGGCGATGATGCGGTCAAGGTCGTAGCCGTAAGCGATGTCGATTGCGTACAGGTCATAGCCATCCGCGTAGCCGGTCAAGCGTTTGAGTGACGCGGCGGACTTGATTTGTTTGTGATAAACGATACCGGTGGCAGCGGCAAGGCCGACGGCGACACCCGCTGCTGCAGCGAGCAAATAGGCGCGGTGACGAGGTTTCATGGGGAACTCCTCTCATAGCATTCATATAGGCATTATCGCAAACGACAAACAGGTCACATGCCGCATTCCGGCGAGTGGCATGGCATGCCGAGCCCTAGAGCAGCGCAATCGCAACGATGCAGCATCCGAGCGCCAGAACAGCAAGGTCTGCCCGGTCAAAGCGATAGCTGCGCAGGCAGGTTCTGCTGACAGCCGGGTGCGCTCCGTATTCGCGGTTGACCATGGCGAGTGCGAGCGTATCAGAGCGCCGCAGCGCGCTGCTAAACAAAGGCGTGATGACGGGGATAAAAGCACGTGCACGCTGCAGAGGCGAGGGACTGTCAAAGCGCGCCAAGCGCGCTTCCTGAGCGGCCTTGATGCGATTGAATTCCTCAATAAGCACGGGGACAAAACGAAGTGTGAGCTGGATAGCAATGGTGGCATCGTCGGTGCGCAGGCCAAAACGGGCGAGGGGCCTCAGAAGCGCCGCGGCGCCATCGGCGAGTGCGGTGGGGGAGGTGGTCGCCATGAGCGTCGACGTCCCCAGCATAATGAGGGCAAAGCGCAGCACGCAGAGCGCGCCAAAGAGCAGACCTCCCGAGGTGATCTGCACGGGTCCCGCCTGCAACAGCAGAGTACCCGATGCGGTAAAGAGTGCGTTGAAGACCAGGACAAACCCCATAAGCCAGCGAAATGGCTTGAGGGCACGGAGCGCCTGGCGCATCGAGCTGCCGCTTGCGGCGAGCGAGGCGAATGCGGTGAGCGCGACGGCGGTAAGGGCGCCGGGCTGCTGGGCGATAAAGCCGGCAATCATAAAGAGCAAACAGAATACAAGCTTGGTGGCGGGGTGCAGCAGGTGAACGAGGCTTGACCCCGGACGAAAGATGCCAAACGAGACCGCCTTGGACGCTGGCGGAGTATGTCCGGTTTCCACGGGACGTGCGGCCGTCACGCCAACGGATGTCACCTGGATGCCCTCGGAACTTTGCGGCAGCAGCATGCCGTCCTGCAGTCGAAAGGCCTTGTCGCAGATGCTCAGCACACGCGGATCGTGCGTGGCGATAACAATGCCGCGGCCGTGGCGTGCGAGTTGGGTCAAACACTCAAGCAGCATCTGGTGGGCATGGGGGTCGAGTCCTGCGGTTGGCTCGTCGAGCAGCAAATACGGTGTCTCGAGCGCGAGCATATCGGCAACGGCGATACGGCGCTGCTCTCCGCCAGAATGGGCAAAGGGGCTTGTGTCGCCGATAGCGGCGAGATCAAACCCGACGCTGGCGAGCGATGTGCCGACGCGCCGCTTGACCTCGGCTTCGTCCAGTCCAAGATTGCGGGGGCCAAACGCCACCTCGTCAAAGACCGTGGCGGCAAAAAACTGCTGCTCGGGGCGTTGCTGCACGAGTGCCACGGTTTTGCGGTACGTACGAAGTTCATCCGCCGTGGGGTGTGTGCCAAGCGCGGTGCCGTCCGCCACGACAGACCCCGCCTGCACGGCAAGCGCTCCGGCAAGGACACGCAGCAGCGTTGACTTGCCGGAGCCAGAGGTGCCTGCGATACCGATCACGCTGCCGGGTCTAATTTCCAACGAAACACGAGATAGGATACAGGCGTCTGCTTCGGGATAGCGGACGGTTATGTTTGAGCAGGTTAACGACACAGTTCCTCCAGGCCGCATCGAATGAGCAGATCGCGCTGGTCGGCAAGATCTTGCACGGTACCCAGGTATGCGATGGCGCCCGCCTCGAAGACGGCGACTCGGTCGGCGCGCGCGACCTCGTCGAGCAACTGCGTGATCTGGATCACGGCAACATCGCGCTGGCAAAGATGATCGATGAGATCATTGACGGCCTCGCGGGCGGTCTCGTCGAGCATGGCGGTCGTCTCGTCAAAAATCATGAGCGAAGGGGTGAGCGCAACCAATCCCGACGCCGCCACGCGTTGTTTTTGGCCGCCCGAGAGCGTGGCGACATCGCGTTGCTCAAGCTCGACAATGCCAAGCTCGTTGAGTGCCTGCAAGACTTCTGAACGCATTTCGTCGCGGGGGACACCGCGGTTTTCGAGTCCAAAGGCGATGTCGTCTCGCACGACTGGAGCGACGATCTGGTTATCGGGATCCTGAAAAGCAAGGCCTACGGTGCCCTGCACGCACATAGCGTGCCCGTTCACGTCTTTGAGCAGCCCCGCAAGCTCGAGTGCACAGGTGCTTTTGCCACTGCCGTTGGCGCCGACAAAGGCGATGCGCTCTCCTGCCACGATATTGGCGGCAAGTGCAGCGCAATCGACGGAGGGACGTGTGTCATCGGCTTGCTCAATACCGGCGAGCGCACCTTCTGCCACCGCGCCCGTAATGCCGCCGGTGACGCAGGCGGCGACGCCCAGAACGCCCAGATTGATAAAGACTGCCGGGGTCTGCAGCGCCATGGCGGCAACGCCCAGCTGGCCTACATTGTGCAGCACGGCGGCAAGCATGCTCACGGGCACCAAGCCAACACCCGGCACGGCAGCAAGGGCGACCATGCCGATAAAGGCGAGGACCGTGCCGCCCAGGCTATAGGCGAGCATCATGGGCGAACCAAACAAAAAGCCCGATGCAAAGACCTTGACGAGTGCAACGGCGGCGGCGCTTTTAACATCGAGCGTATAGAGCGCGACGACTACGGCCACGTTGGCAAGGCCCAGTTTAATGCCGGGCACCGCGACGGGCAGCGGAATCATGGTCTCCAGATAGGACAGCACCAATGCGCAGGCGCACAACAGCGAAACGCGCGCCAGGCGGCGAGTTTGCTCGATATCGACCATCTCCACGGATTAGCGCCCCACTACGTCGTAGGTGGTCTCGGCGCTCGCGTCGACGATATCGACGGTAAGCTTGTGCGGAAGGCAGACAATTTGCTCCCCGGCAGCGTCAATCCAGCCCTGGTGCACGCAGTCCTGGTTGGGACAGTCTGCTTCCTCGACGTGCACGCGGCCGTCTTTGATTTCGATGAGGTTGGTTCCCAAGTCGGTTGTAACGGTCTTGGTCGTGTTCTGGCTCAGAGGAAGCTCGTAGACGTTTTGCTCTCCATCGCGGATGACGACTGTGGCCGTGTCGGCGTTCGTGTTTGCTCCCATCAGACGCGTGGCGACCAAGCCGGCGCATGCGACGGCCGCTATCGCCAAAACCAGGATGAGGTTGAGTCTTTTGTTGTCGCGCCCATCGCGCGCACCTTTGCGCTTGACCATCATGGCTCCTAGTCCTGCAAGATCTTGAACGTCGAGCCGTCGCTCTTGGTGGCGCGATCGTCCATATCGACTAAAACGCCGCCTTCAAAGCGCTCATCGCTTTCGATGAGCTCCATGGCGCGGTCGTGGCCGAGCAAAAACAGGATGGTAGAGTAGGCGTCCCCAAGCACGGATTTCTTGGTCATAATCGAGGCGCTCTTGAGGTCGGTGGCGGCGGGGTAGCCCGTTTTGGGGTCGAGGATGTGGTAGTAGAACGTGCCGTCCTGCTCAAAGCCGCGCTCATAGAGGCCGCTCGTCACAAGGGAGCGGTTGCGCGTCTTGACGGTGGCGAGCACGTCGTCCTGCGCGCCGTTGGGGTCTTGCACGCCCACGTTCCAGGCGTCGCCGTCAAAGCTCTTGCCCATCACGTAGACGTTGCCGCCCAGGCTGATGGAAGCATTTCTGACGCCGCTCTTCTTAAAGAGCGCCACGAGGTCGTCGGTGATGTAGCCCTTGGCGATACCACCCAAGTCGAGCTTGGCCTCGGGGTCGGAGAGGGTGACGGTGGTACCGTCGACCGTGATGGTGCGATAGTCGACATGGGGCAGTGCCGCCTGGATGTCCTCATCTGCGGGCTTGACCTCGTTGTCAAAATCCCAGAGGCTCGAGACGGCGCCGATGGTGATGTCAAAGAGCCCGTCGGACTCCTCGGCGTAGCGGATGGCTGCCTCGATGACCTCGGCGGTCTCGTGCGCGACTTCCACGGGCTTGCCGCCTGCATTGTTGATGTTCCAGATATCCGAGCCCTCCACGGTGCGCGAGAACTTGTTCTCAAAGTAGGTGCAGCGGTCGGCGACCTCGTCCATGACCTTTTTGCTGCATTGGGCGCTGATATTCACGACAGTGTCGAAGACAAAGAGCGTCGTGCTCTGCACCTTGGGCGAGCTGTCGGAGCCCGCGGAGCCCGCTTTGGACGCGGTTACAGAGCCCGAGTCGCCCTGCGTGCCCGAGCAGCCGGTAAGTGCACCGGCGCAAGAGACGAGGGCCCCGCCTGCGAGGGCGATAAACGTGCGGCGGTCGATGGTGTGGGGGGTCTGGATCATGGTGAGCTTTCTGGTCGGTGGCGTTACGGATGAGCCTGCGCCTGCACGACTCGGTGTTGACGGGGTGCCGGGCCGCGGGTGCGCGTGCCCTACATGAGCAGGTAGCAGAGCGCGGCGAGGATGGCAGCCTTGACGAGCGTGAGCGCAACCTCGGTCCCGCGAATGGCGGGCCCTGCGGGCGGGCGCTTGCGGGTGTTGCCCTGCGCGAGCTCGCTGGCATCGTCGGTTGCTTGATCGCGCTTAAAGCCGTCGAGCCGGGCGAGCGTCACGTTGGCCATGGGACAGCCATCGGCGCAGCGCCCGCAGGCGATGCACTCGCCCGATCGCAGGTCGGCGCGCTCGGGGTGGATGCGCACCGGGCAGCTGTCCTGGCAGCGGTTGCAACCGCGCGCACAGCTTTCACGGCGGCGGTTGAAAAGCGAGACCGGCAACACTGGCAGCAGCGAGAATATGGCGCCGAAGGGGCAGAGGAACTGGCAGAAGAAACGCTCGACAAAGGCCATCCCAACCATGACCGCGCCAAGCGCGGCAAAGGCCGTGGGCGCGATGCCCTCGAGCGAGCGCGCAGTGATGCCGGCGAAGGCGACCCAGGGGCTCGCGCCCGAGACCTGGGGCCAGATACCCATCACGCAGAGGGCGCAGATGCCCACGAGGACGGCGTACTTGACGAGCTGGAGCGCGTGCTGCACGCCCGCGGGGAGCCGGTGCGCGCCCTTGCCCTCAAGGCGGAGTGTCCGGCGCAGCGGGGTTGCAAGCGCGTAGACGATATCGCCGAGCGTACCGAAGGCGCAGGCAAAGCCGCAGAAGAAACGGCCGAACACGCAGGTGAAGGCCAAGAGGGCCAAAAGCAGGGATAAAAAGCCGGTGAGCTCGATGGGTGCATGGCTCCCGAGCTGCGTGAAGATGTACTTGACGCCGTTGAAGGCGGCGTTCCAGGCGGCCGGGAAGCAGATGAGAAAGCCGAACTGTACGCACCAGCGCACACCGCGATGGAGGTACTGTCGGCGCAGGCGCTCCTGCATCTTGTTCTTGGGGTGCGCGATGACGTTTGCGCCGTTGCGCAGGCTCTCAAGGGTTCCCGCGGGGCGCTTTGCGCCGCGGGTCTTGGTGGATGCAGTCCTGGCCATTACTGCGTACCTCCGGCGTTGCTCTGCTCAAGCGCCGCGTTGACGGCGTTTAGGATGCCGGCACTCGAGAACGTGGCACCCGAGACGGTGTCGACGTTGGTTCCCTGGGCATCGCAGATGGTCTGCGTGAGGCCCTCGGCCTGCGCAAAGTAGGCGGGGGTCTCGCCGGCGTGGTCCGTGACCTCGACGCTTTCGATGTATCCGTTCTCGATGGCCACGCGGCAGGTGACAGTGCCGCCGTAGCCCTGGGCGCTGCCCTCGAAGGTGCCGTCGGTGTCGTAGGCGCCGCGCGTCTGCGAGCGCTCGGCCTGGACAGCCTCCGCCTGGGTGCGGGCGTCGGCCTCTGCCGCCTGGGCGGCCCAGCTGCTGTAGCCCGCCACGATGGCGACGACGGCCGCGGCGTTGACGGCTTTGAGATAGAAATTGCGGTTGCGCCAGAGGTGGCGCCCAAGGAGGGCAAACGGGTTACGCATGGGCGCCAGCCTCCTCGGTGGCCCCGTTTGCGGCGGTCGGGTTGGCCGTAGGCTCATCGGGGGCGTTTGTCTTGTCAGAAGCGTCTGCCTTGTCGCCTTTGCTGTCGTTCGCGTCCTTATAAGCCGCGGCCGAGCGCGCGAGGGCGTCGGTGTAGGCGTTGGCGATGGCGCGGCTGGAGTAGGTGGCGCGCGCCACCACGTCGATCTTGCCAGCCTCGGTGCCCGCGAGCAGCTGCTCGGGGATGCCGGTGTAGACGGTACCGCGGAAGGTGCGGCCGTCGATGGCGTTATCGAGGTAGGGCTCGTTATCCTCGTCAAAGGGATCAAGCGCGTCGGAGAGGCTCTCGTCAGGCTTGCCGCCTACACCCTCGATATCGTGGATACCGGTAACCTTGCCGTCCTTAACGGTGACGGTGAGCTTGATGTAGTAGGGGCTGAAGGCTTCGTCGTCCTCCTCGTTTTTGCAGAGGGCGTAGCCTGTAAAGTCGCCGTCGGCGTAGTGGATCTCGTCTGGCGTGTCGGGCGAGGGGTCCGGGTTGGGCGCGGGGTCGGGGCCGGGCGCGGGCTCGGGGTCCTTTGTGCCGGCTGCGGCCTGCTTAAGGCAGCCCTGGATGGCGCCCAGGATGCCCTCGCTCGAATACGTGGCTCCTGTCACAGTGTCGACATTGACGCTTTGCTTTTGCATGACGAGCCCGGGGAGTGCGTTCCAGGCGCGGCTCCAATACTCGGGCGTGTCGCCTGTGTTCACGAGTTCTATGTTGGCGATCTTGCCGTTCGCGATGGTCACGCGCACGCTGACGGGCGTGTCCTCGCTGTATCCCCAGGCGGAGTCGGTGTAGACGCCGTCTGCGTAGCCGCCGGCGGGCGTGAAGGGGTCGATGGTGTGGTGGGGCTTATTGGAGGAGCCGCCGGCCGCAGGGGCGGGGGCAACAGCCTCGGCAAGCCCGCCCGATGCCTTGACCAGTGCGTTTTTGATGGCCATGAGCAGGCCTTTTGATGAATACGTGGCACCCGAGATAGTGTCGACCGACGTCGACTGAGCGCTAATCACCGACTGGGTGATCGCCCGGGCACGCCCAAAGTAGGCTGGGTCGTCTGCAGACGACACTATGTCGATTGCCACGATCTTGCCGCCCGCGATGGTCACGCGCACGGTGATACTGCCCCTAAAGCCGGTACCTGTGCCTTCATAGGTGCCGTCCTTGAGGTTTGCGGCGTCCATACCATAGGCCGAGGGGTCGAGCGATTCGGTTGCCGGCGTTGCCGTCTCCTTCTGGACGTTGGAGGTGTCGACGGTCTTGAGGTCGGCGCCTGAGGCCTCTTGCGCGGGCGTGGCGGCGACCGTCTTGGCCACGAGCGGGGTGTACTGGGACACCACGAGGGCCACGGTTGCGCCCACGGCGATCGAGGGCACGATGAAGCCTGCCGTGGCGAGGCCGTGGCCGAGCGCCTTGGCTTTTGAGTGCTTGGGTTGGTAGTTGTCCATTTGTGGGTGGTCTCCCGTGGTCGAGTATGAGAAAAGGCCCGCAGCCCTGGTTGGGGCTGCGGGCGCTTGCGTTGCGAGCGCGTGGCGCGCGTTTTAGGCGCTAGTGCTGCATGCGGCGGCGGATGGCGACGCCGGCGGCCGCGATGGCGGCGCCGATACCGGCGAAGATGCCGACCGTGGCGATCTGGGTATCACCAGTGCCGGGGAGGCCGCTTGCGTCCTTCTTGGATGCATTGGCCTTCTTGGTATCGGTGGTCGTCGTCGTGGTCATCGTGGTGCTCGTGGAGTTGCCCTTGGAGCTCTGGCTGGGCTTGGCGAGCGCCTCGCGGGCGGCCTTGAGCGCAGTCGTTGCCGCCTCGACGTCGGCGGCAGAGGCGTCGTCCTTCGAAAGCACGGATTGGGCTGCAGCCAGCGCGGACTGGTATGCCTTCCAGGAGTCGGCGGTGTAGTCGGACTCGTTCAGCGCATCGGCACGGCCAATCTCGACCTTAAGGTCGGTCTTCTGGTCGGTCGTTGCGGCCTTGGCGAGCGCGGCCTGAGCGTTCTGGAGCGTCGAGAGGGCGTTGGCAACCTCGTCGTCGGAAGCCGCGGGGCTTTCGTTAACGCCCTGGGCAGCGCTCAGCGCGTCCTGGAACGCAGCCCAAGATGCGGCGGTGTAGGTGCCCTGGTCGTTGCTCAACTTGGCAGCGGCCTCAATTGCGGCGTTGAGCGCCGTCTTGTCGGCCGACTTGGTGTAGGTGAAGCGCAGGTTGGTGGTGTAGCCGGTGGCCTCGACCTCAAACTGGTAGTCGCCGTTGGCATTGAACACCAGCGATTTATCCTGATTGGCGGCCGCCAGGTTAAGCGAGCCGTCGGCGTTGAAGATCTTTACCGCACCGCGGCCCTGCGCGCTGTACTCGGTACCGTTGACAGTGACCTTGGAGATGTTCGCGAGGTAGTTGGCAAGATCCTCGTCCGTGGCATCGTTGGCGGCGATGAGCTTAAGGTTTGCGGCGTCAAAGCTGGCAACGAGCTTGGAGGTGGTTGCCGTAAAGCTCGTGCTGATATCGGCAAACTTGCCACTCTTGTCGATGGCGGTCAGCGTGTGGCTACCGGGCTTAAGAGCCGAGGCGTCAAACGTGACGGACACGGAGCTGCGCGCGTTGCTGGCGAGCGGCTCGACATCCTGACCGTCAATCTGGTAGGCGGCGTCAAAGCCTTCAGGCAAGGTGACATCGGCATTGACGGTGGCGTTGGCACCGTCAAGCGAGGCATCCTTGGCCTTGATGGCGACGTCGGCATCCTTGATGGGGACGTACTTGTTCATGGCAACGGTGTAGGTGCCCGTAGAGGTGTAGAACGTCACACTCTTGATGGTCTTGCCCATCATGGACTTGTAGTGCCGCGAGCTCAACGGGCTGCCGTGAGACACGTTGACCAGGCCGCAGCTCCAGGCAATCTCCTTGCCCTTCCAGATGTTCTCGACGGTGCGCATGCCATAGCCCTCGGTGGTGCCGTCCGCATCGGCGGCATTGACCACGGCACCGTATACGGTCGCCTGGTTGCCGTCGGCGTCGACCATCTGCTCGCGCAGGTTCTTAAAGTCGATCTCGTAGTCGCCGTACTTGCTGGAGGTCTTAAAGATGGCGGTGACGTTTTCAAGTTCGGTGGCTTTCTTGCCCTCGACAGCGCCAAAGTTCAGGTTGCCCTCGGAATCGGCGGTGAGCTCCTTGTAATTGGTCGGAACCTCGCCGGCGGGCAGCACGTAGTAAGAGTAGTTCGCAGACTCAAACAGGGCGTCCTTGCCCGTGTAGGTTGTCGTGGACTCCTTGCCCTTGATCGAGGTGGTGATCGTAACGGAGCTGTTGTCGGTCACGCGGGTGAACTTGGACCAATCGATGTCGCCTTCGCCCACCTTGACGGCAAACGTGGCGCCCGAGATATCCGTACCGTCGGAATTGACGTGGTAGGAGCCGCTCGCCAAGCTGGAGCGCGTCTTCTGCCGCGTAGCCGAGGTCACGATGTCGGTACCGGCGTTGTTGCTCTCGGCGGCATAGAAATCGGCGTAGGGGATGTTCATGAGCACGTAGTCGCCGGCCTGGGGATACAGGCTCACGAGCGCGTCGAGCGCGCCCTGCAGGTGAGTGATCTGCTCGGCGGCCTCGGCTTCGCCCAGGTTTTTCTTGGCGAGCAGGTCCTTGGTCTCGGCGGTTTCGGTCTCGATGGACGAGGCGGTCCAGGAGTCCTCGGTGTACTTGGACTTATCGAGGGACGTCGCCTTGTCGTAGAGCTCCTGCAGCTGGGCCTTGGTGGCGTCGGTCACCGGCTCCTTGGCGCCCACGATGTTGTCATCGGTCGCGTGGAAGGTGTAGGTGTAATCGTTGTAGCCCAAGGCGTGGACGGTGAGCTTCCAGTAGCCGGTGCCGTTGGTGCCCTCGGGCAGCTGGCAGCGCTCGGATTTAGTGAGGCCCAGCTGAATGCCCATGGACTTGTGCATCCAGTTGTCGGCCGCGAACTTGGTGCCGTAAGTGGCAAGGGCGTTGGTGTAGGTCGCGTCGTCGCCGTAATAGGTCCAGGTGACGCTTTGCATATTGGCGCCCAGGTCGCCATAGTTGCCGTTGAGGTCTACGCGCAGGAACTCGCCGTAGGAGCCGCTCGCATCCTTAACCGTGGGTTTAATGTCCGTGGCGGTCTTGAGCTCCTGACCCTTGATACCCGAGTCGGTGCCGGTGGTGGCGGCGGCCGAGAAGCTGAAGGTTCCGTTATTGTTGGTCACGGTCTTAATGCCGTTGGTGTTGGCATCGACGTCCGCAACCAGGCCGGAGTAAGCCTGGAGGTTATTTTCGGTGTAGCCGCCGGCGAGCGTCTCGCCATTGGCGACAAAGCTGTGGCTCGCCTTAAAAGCCTCGAGGTCGCTGGTCTTGATTTTGACGGGAACGTACTTGAGTCCCGTGACCTCGTAGTCTTTGAGCGTGTAGCTTGCACCGTCGCAGGTCATGGCGCCGCGGTTCCACGTTACGGTCTTGCCGTCGGTCGTGGTGAACGACTTGCCGTCGGCGGCCCAGGTGGCCAGGTCAAACGTCGCGCCCTCGTTGGTGTAGATGGTAGCCATGCATTGGTAACTGCCGCGGTGCAGGCCGTGGTTGGCGGTTGCACGGGTCACCACGTCAAAAGCGCCCTTGTCGGCCTCGTTGCGGGAATCGAGCTCGCTCGACGAAGCGGAGGACCCTGCCGCCTGCACTTTTTCACCAGCCCAATACTCGGCCCACGTCAGGCCAGCGTAGCCGTAGGTGTACTCGTCGGTCGCAGGGGTCGACGGATTCTGCTCGTCATAGGCAGCTTGCAGGGCATTATCGACGGCAGCCTTGATGGCGTTGGACGAGACGGTGGCAGTGGAGACGGCATCAACGCTTGTTCCGTTCGCCTCGACGATCTTGTCCGCCATACCAGTGACGTGCTTGCGGGCATTACCGTGTTCGGCTTTGTCGAGATAGTCCCAGCTCTCGCCAGTCAGCGCATCGTAAGTCTCATCGGAGACCTTAACGGAGGCGATCTTGTGCGAGGCGACCTGTACGGTTACCTTGACCTCGTAGCTGTCGACGTCCCACTCGTTTCCGCCTGCAGCGGGGTCCTTCGAGTCGGCCGTGGCCGTGCCCTCATACGTACCATCTGCGATTTTGGTCAAATCGTAGCTGGTCGAGGAGGATGCGGCGTCGTCAGAGACGGCACTCAGGCTATACTCGGAGCTGAGGGACTTCGTTTCCTCACTGGTGGCGGAGATCGGCGCGTTGTTGGTAGCTTCGGAGCCGGTCTCCGTTGTTGCTGCTGCGGCAAAAGCGCTGGTAGGCATCATCGAGACGGTCATCGCAGCGATGAGCGCACCTCGACAGGCATTGCTGCCCACAGTGTTGAGCTTGCGCAGCACAGCGTTATCGTTGTGCATAGAACCTCTTTTCTATCGATCGGTCGTTGGGTGCTGCTCTCCTTTCCTGTTGCACCCGGATGGACAGTGGTCATGTGCGTTGCACATTGATAGGCAAGTGCCATATAACTTATATTGCTTGTCGCAAAAAGTTAAAGGCCGTTAACAAAATACCAGAAATTACCACTGGTTAACTTGTCAATTCAATTGTCGTTTGCCTGTAACGCAAGAGCGTCGACTTTTCTGTTTGGAGCGTCTGGCTTTGTTTGGCATTCGATTTGTCGGACAGGCCGGTCAGTTGGGGGTATGCTGGAGGGGATCATCAGCCCAGCGAAAGGGGAGAGCATGACGGATCAAGAAACGCCCGAGCGCGCGCACGTGACTGCCGACGATATCGAGGCCGCCAACGACCTTATCGACTTTATCGAGGCATGCCCCAGCATGTTCCATACGGCGGCGACCATTATGGCCGAGCTCGATGAGGCAGGCTTTACCTACCTGCCCGAGAACGCAGCGTGGGATATCGAGCCGGGCGGTCGCTATTACACGCAGCGCAACACCTCGAGCGTTATTGCCTTTAAGGTGGGCGAGGACCTGGCTGCTACGTGGGGCGAGGACGGCGTTGCCGGCGACTATCATTTTCAGCTCACGGCGTCGCACAGCGATTCGCCGACGTTTAAGGTCAAGGCCGCGCCCGAGCTCGATGGCGCGGGCGAGACGCTGCGCCTGAACACCGAGGCCTACGGCGGCATGATCGACTACACCTGGTTCGATCGCCCGCTGGCGCTCGCGGGCCGCGTGTTGGTGCGCGAGGGCGACCGTATTGAGAGTCGCCTGCTTGCCACCGAGCGCGAGGTCGCTATTATCCCGAGCCTTGCCATTCATATGAACCGTGGCGTCAACGATGGTTTTGCTCCCAACCGAGCCATTGATCTGTGCCCGCTCATCAGCGCCGGTGACCTTAAGCAGGGAGATTTTGACGCCCTGATCGCTGACGAACTGGATGTTGAGCCCGAGCAGATTCTGGGCCGCGATCTGTTCCTGGTCAACCGACAGGATGCGCGCATTTGGGGCTGGGCCGACGAGTTCATCTCGACGCCCAAGCTCGACGACCTGGCATGCGCCTACACCTCGCTGCAGGCATTTTTGGGTGCCGAGAACGCGCACGACGTTTCGGTCTTCTGCTGCTTTGATAACGAGGAGGTTGGCTCTGAGACCAAGCAGGGCGCCATGTCGACGTTCTTGGCCGATACACTGCGCCGCATTAACGGCTCGCTGGGCTTTGACGACGAGTCGTACCACCGCGCACTTGCCGCCTCGATGCTCGTGAGCTGCGACAACGCGCATGCCGTGCATCCCAACCACGCCGAGAAGTGCGATGCCCGCAACCAGGTGGTGCTCAACAGCGGCATCGTCATCAAGGAAGCCGCCAACCAGCACTACTGCACCGATGCCTTTAGCCGCGCGGTGTTCCAGGCCATCTGCGATGACGCCGACGTACCCACACAGGCCTTCGCCAACAAGAGCGATATGGCCGGCGGTTCTACCCTGGGCAATCTGTCCAATATGCAGGCGAGCATGCATGCCGTGGACGTGGGCCTGCCGCAGCTGGCCATGCACTCGAGCTACGAGACCGGCGGCGTGCGCGACGTGATGTACGCTATCCGTGCCCTCACCGCCTTCTACGAGCGCGACCTAACCATCAACGGCGCCGAAAGTGTGGAGCTCTAAAACCTGCCAAAAAGGGATGCAGTTCATTTTGGCAGGTTTTATCTGGGCAAATGCAAAGGGTGAAACCGAACTAGATCTGTGATACGTAGCCGCCGAGGTGCAGTGTGCCTCGGCGGCTTTTTGTGTACAGAGTACGGCTAATGCTTATAAATGCTATACATGCTTTACGTATCTACCATAGAGTTTTATGATAGTTTTGAAGTATTAAGGAGGGGTCATGACCACAACAGCCGCTCAGATCAACGTGCGCCTCGATGCCGATCTTAAAAGGAGTGGGGACGCCGCTCTCTCCAGGGCCGGTATGACGCCGAGCCAAGCGGTGCGAGCGCTCTGGCAGCTTGCAGCGTCGCTGGCCGATCGCCCCGGTGCGCTCGAGGATATCCTGCTGCCCAGTCGTGCCCGGGCGGAACAGCGCGAGCGCGAAAAGGCCGCCAAACGTAAACTCGAGCTCATGGATCAGGGGTCGAAGCTGTTCGCTGCCGCTTGCCGTGAGTCGGGAATCGATATGGTCAGGGCTCAGCCATCGGACGACGAAAAGCTCAAACGGAATGCATATGCAGATCGCTATGGCGAGGAGATGAGCTGGCTCTATGAGTGAGGCTCCAAAGCGCATCTTGGTTGACACCAACGTGTGGCTCGATTACTTCATTCCCTCACGACGTGGTCGTTCGGTGGCGATTGAGTTTTTACGCGATGCATGCACGGCGCAGGTTGATTTGCTGTACGCGGCGACATCGTCCAAAGACCTGTTCTATTTGATTTCAAGCGAACATAAGGCATGGTATCGGCGAGAGCACGGTTCGCTTTCCCAGTATGCCGCTACGGCAGCGACTTCGCTTGCATGGGATTGTCTTAGCGTGCTGTCGCAGCTTGCCACGCCAGTGCCCTGTGACCTGAGCGATATATGGATGGCGAGCAGGCAGCGTGAGCTCCATAGCGATTACGAAGACGATTTAATCATTGCGGCAGCGATACGTGCTCAGGCGGATCTCCTGGTCACCAACGATGTCAAACTCTGTTCACACGCACCCGTCGCAGCAATGAACGTCGAAAACGCAAGAAACTATCTAACAACGCTTAAATAGCACTAGACCTCTCTGGCTAAACGGCGGGCTCGCAGCGTCGGCTCATTACGCCGTTCGTTAGAACGGCGGAACCCTAATGCTCAATCCAGCAGCGCAGGGTCTCTCCAGCTTGCAGGTGACGCAGATTCTCCGCGGCGATGTCGACGACGTTGTTGAGCGTGGCGGCCAGGTGGAACCAGCCGGAGACGTGCGGCGTGATGAGCATGTTGGGTGCATCCCACAGCGGGCTTGTGGCGGGCAGCGGCTCGGGGTCGGTGACGTCGACCGCGGCGCCGGCGAGGTGCCCGGACTCCAGAGCGGTAGCCAAGTCGTCGGCGACCACAAGGTCGCCGCGGCCGCCGTTGGCAAAGAAGGCGCCCGGTTTCATCGCGGCGAAAAACTCGGCGTTCGCCAGGCCGCGGGTCTCGGGTGTGCTGGGCATAAAGGATGCAACGATGTCAGCCTCGGCCAGGCGCTCGGGCAGGGCGTCCATATCGTCCATGTCCTCAAATACAATGGGGTAGACGAGCGGATGGCGCTTGATGCCGCGGACGTGTGCGCCCATGCTGCGGCAGAGCGTGGCAAAGTGGCCACCGATATCGCCCGCGCCCAGCACCAGCACGCTGGCATTTTTGAGTGAGGTGACCGGGCCCAAGTCCTCCCAGCGATGCTCGCGTTGCAAGTCGTGATAACCGGGCAGGCGCTTCATCATGGAAAGGACCATGGCAAACATGTGCTCGCTTACGGCCTGACCGTAGGCGCCGATCGAGCAAGACAGCTTGGCGTCAGCAGGCACGGTGCCAGCAGCCAAGTAATCGTCATAGCCGGCGGTCTGCAATTGCAACAGCTGGAGATGCTCGCATGCCGTGAGCATGTCAGGGTCGATGTTGCCCAGGATTACGTCGGCATCGGCGACCTGCTCGCGCGTGGCGGCGTCGGCGCTCGTGTAGATAAAGTCCTCGCCCGGAGCGCTCGACTCAAGAATTGCGCGATGACGGTCGTTGACGGGCAGCAAAACCAGGATGTTCACAAGCAGTCCTCTCCGCTTGACCTACCAAAAAGGGACAGGTTTATTTTGGCAGGTTTTATCAGGCAAAACGTTCAAATAAAAACGCCGGATGCAAGACGAGCGTACCCGTCAGCATCCGGCGCATCTACAGCTACCAGCTCAGCAGCTCGTAGCCGTCCTCGGTCACCACGAGCTGAACCTCGCACTGGGCCGAATCGCTGCCGTCCTTGGTGCGCACGCACCAACCGTCACCCTTGCTAATCTTGATGTCGGGCGCTCCGGCATTGACCATGGGCTCGATGGTAAAGACCATGCCCGGGGCCATGATGGTGTCCACATCGGGCGCCTCGGTGGTAAAGCCCACAAACGGGTCCTCGTGGAACTCCTTACCGATGCCGTGTCCGCCGTACTCGCGCACTACGCTAAAGCCGGCGTCCTCGACGGTCTTTTGCACTGCCTCGGCCATAACGGACAACGGCAGCCATGGCTTGACGGCCGCCAGACCCGCCTCCACGCTGGCGCGGGTGACGTCGACCAGGCGCTGGCGCTCGGCCGAGACCTCGCCGATGCAGAACATACGGCTCGAGTCGCTAAAGTAGCCGTCCAAGATCGTGGAGCAGTCCACGTTGATGATGTCGCCCTCGTGCAGCACGTCCGTGTCACAGGGGATGCCGTGGCAGACGACGTCGTTGATCGAGGTGCACACGCTTTTGGGGTAGCCCTCGTAGTTGAGGTCGGCTGGCGTGCCACCGTGCTCGACGGTGTAGTCGTAGATCATCTGGTCGATCTGGTTGGTGGTCATGCCTGCGGCGATATGCTCGCCCACGTAATCGAGCACGCCCACGTTGATGGCGGCCGAGCGCTTAATGCCCTCGATATCGGCGGGCGTCTTGTAGAGCGTGCGGGGCAGAACCTCCCAGCCCTCTTCCCACAAGCGCTCGAGGCGCTCATCAAAGGCGCTATGGCATTTCTTGTATTTCTTGCCGCTGCCGCACCAGCAAGTGTCGTTGCGGCCAGGCACGGGTCCTTTGTCATACATGGCTAACTTCCTTTCATTCGCAGCTAGTATAGCCCACCCACGCGTCCATAAAAGTTGCGGTGATATAGTTCCGATTTAAGCGGTTTAACAGCACAAATAGGAACTATATCACCGCAACTGATGGGGCGGGATGGCGGGCACTAGCTGCTGCGTGGTTTTGCTAGTAGCTCACCTGGCAGGGAATGCCGAGGGCTTGGACGCGCGCGGCAATGGCGTCGAGCACCTCGGGCGCTGCTTTGGCAAGGCCGGCGATCGGTGTTTCGCGCGCCACCGTGTAAATGGTCGCCTCCTGCGGGCGAATGCGCTCGAGCGCCGCGAGCCAAGGGCCGACGTACTCCTCGCCGGTGTTGTCGATGGGCTTGCCCTGATACTCGCCGGTTAAAAAGATCGTCTGGATAATAACGTGACCGTCAAAGCTTGCGAACGTCTCGATCTGGTGCTCGACGTCGTAGGGGCCAACAGGCTGGTCGAGCAGCTGGATAAACGCCGGGTCGACGGTATCGAGCTTAAGAATGTTGTCGTCGACCATCATGAGCGCGTCGTGCACCTCGGGGCGGTCGGCGCGCGTGCCGTTGGAGAGCACGGCGATCTTGGAGTTTGGGGCAAGCTCGTCGCGCAGCGCGACGGCACCGGCAATGGCCTGCGGAAACTCCGGTGCGGCGGTGGGCTCGCCGTTGCCTGCGAAGGTGATCACATCGGGGAGCTCGCCCGCGGCTGCCATCTCGCGCAGCTTTGCCTCTAGCGCGTCGAGCACCACGGCGGCCGTGTTGTACGGCTCATGGCAGGGGCGCTCGGCGTTGAGGCCGTTTTCGCAGTAAATGCAGTCGAACGTGCAGATTTTGCCGCTGGCCGGCATCATGTTGACGCCGAGCGAGAGACCGAGGCGACGGCTGCGAACGGGCCCAAAGATGGGGCTGGCATTCAAAAACGTAGACATAGGCATATGCTCCTCAAGACAATTGTGCCTAAGCATAGCATCGGCTCCAAAGCAAGGTGCGGGCTCTTGCTTTACTAGTTTCGTTTTTTCACGTCGCTCATGATGCCGTGCCATGAAAAGCCTCGGGTCGGGTACAGTTAATCTGTTAA
This sequence comes from uncultured Collinsella sp., assembly GCA_934630385.1. Taxonomy (GTDB): domain Bacteria; phylum Actinomycetota; class Coriobacteriia; order Coriobacteriales; family Coriobacteriaceae; genus Collinsella. The sequence continues at coordinate 12,611 of CAKTWE010000008.1, read as the reverse complement.
CAAGGCGTAAGGCAATGCGGGTCCATCCAACCGTACTGACGTGCAACTGGATGGGCATTGATGATGGGGGCACAACATGGATTTTACGGTCGAGAATGCGGGTACCACGATTGCCTGTCGCGAATATGCCGGCCCGGATGTGTCGCCTGATACTCCTACCTTGGTGTGCGTGCACGGCGCTTGTGTCGACGGCACATTTTTCGACGGAATCGCTTGTGAGCTCAGCCGCAACTACCGCGTTATTGCCTACGACCGTCGCGGCTGTGGTGACAGCAGCGAAGCGGCAGACGGCAGCTATGATCTTGCCGCTCAGGCCGCCGACCTGCAGGCCGTGATCGAACACGTTGGCGCTCCGACAAATGTGCTTGCGCACAGTGCCGGTACGCTGGTGACGCTGGAGCTCCTCCGTGCAAACCCCGCCATAATCTCGCGTGCGATTTTGCATGAACCCGCCGTGACAAACGAAGGTGCCGGTCTGGGCGCGGCCCCGGTTTTGCTCGAGATGATCGCCGCGGGAAAGGTCTCCAGGGCATTACGGGCCTTCTTGGGCGCCATCGGCGATTCGGACCCTGAGGCCCCCAAGTTAACCGAGGCAGAAGCCAAGCATGCCCTGCGCAACGGCCGCAGTTTCATGGCGAACGAATACGGGATTACTATGACCTGCGTTCCCGATTGGGATAGCGTTCGCGCGTCAAAAACGGTGTCCGCCGTGCTCCTGGGCGAGCTTTCGGTCGGTACGCCCCGCGAGGCTGGTACGCGAGCGGCTGCCGAATATCTCGATTGCCCCCTCGTGACGATCCCGGGCGCGCATAACGGTCTGCGCGATCGCCCCGTTACGGCGGCAAACGCCGTTCGCGATGTCTTGGAGCGTTAGCATGCTCGATGACCTGCGGGGAGGGGGACTGCTAGCGTTTCGTCATTGCTAACGAATGCGCCCATAACCGCGCGCCCGCGGCTCCATTACCGCCGTTTGCCAGGGCATAAAAATGTAACGATAATCGCGCGTTTGCCTGCAGTTGTTAGATGTTACCCTTGTACCATTTGATATGCACCGTTGCTGTGTGTAACGATAGAAAGGGCCCCATATGCTCAATAATCACGAGGTCAATCTAACCGACGAGGAGGCTGCCGCCGAGGTCGCCCGCGTCGCGAAGACCTACCCCGTGGTGCGTTTGCTGTCGGCCGATCAGATTAAGAGCGAGCCTAACTGCTTGCTCGCCGGCGATCGTTGCCCTTGTCTGCGTCAGTCGAGTCTTGAGGCCTTGGCAGATTCGGGTGAGGTGTCGGAGCAGCTGCTCAATGATGGTATTGAGTACCGCGCCCGCCTGCGCCCTCTAAAGGTCGAGGGCGAGCCTCACGTCCTGCTGATGGTGCGTCCGATTGATGAGCAAGAGGCCGCAGAAGAGGACCTTGTCTACGCCGACGTGCTGACGAGTGCGCGCAATCGCCGATATTACGAGGAAAAGCTCCGTAGCGCGCGCATGAAGGCCGGCGTGGCGGTAATCGACCTTGATGATTTTAGGGTCTTCAACGATACGTTTGGCCGTCATGCCGGCGACCTTGCGCTCGGTGCTGTGGCGACAGCCATACGCAGCGGAATTCGTTCGACTGACGAGCTTGTGCGCTATGGCTGCGACAAGTTTGTGGTCGTCATGCCCAATATTCCCTCCGATGACTTCACCCGTCGCCTGCACCAGGTGTCCGATGCCGTTCATGCCACGATTATTCCGGGCCATGAGTACGTGAGCTTGACGGCATGTGTTGGTGGCGTTCGCATTCATGGCGAGACGGTCGATGAGGGCGTTGGCCGCGCTGTCCAGTTACTGAGCCGCGCTAAGGCAAAAGCCGGTACGGTCGTGACCGATGCCGATTCCATCGAGGCCCTCCAAAGCGAAAAGCCTTTGGTGCTTATTGCCGATGACTCCGAGATGAACCGAGCCATTCTCAACGAGATGCTCAAGGACGAGTATTGCATCCTCGAGGCCGATAACGGTCGTACGGCGCTCGACATGGTCGACCGCTATGGTGATGAGTTGTCGCTCGTGCTGCTGGATATTGTCATGCCGGGCATAAGCGGCTTTGAGGTGCTGGCCGATCTGTCATGCCGATCGGGTATCGACAATCTGCCTGTCATCATGATTTCGAGCGAAGATTCCGACGATATGGTTCTGCGCGCGTACGAGCTGGGCGCCTCGGACTATATCAACCGCCCGTTTGACTCCCGTGTCGTGCGCCGCCGCGTAAACAACACCATCCGCCTGTACGCCAAACAGCGCCGCCTGGCGAGCCTGCTGTCCCAGCAGTACAACGAGCGCGTCAAGAACAGTCGCATGCTCATCGACATCATGGCCGGCGTCATGGAGCTTCGCAACGGCGAGAGCGGCAGGCACGTTACGAACATCGAGAAGCTGACCGAGCTGCTGCTTGGCTGCCTGGTCCAGCGTAGCGACACCATCTCCCTCGACAATGAGGAGCGCTCCACGATTGCCCTGGCTTCGGCGCTGCACGATATCGGCAAGATGTCGATTGACGATGCGATTCTCAACAAACCCGGGCGCCTTACGCCCGAGGAGTTCGAGATTATGAAGACGCATACCACGATCGGTGCCGACATGTTGCTTGAGCTGGGCCGCCATCACGTCGGTAATGCGCTTATGGAATATGCGTACCAGATTGCGCGTTGGCACCACGAGCGCTGGGACGGCAGAGGCTATCCCGATGGCCTTAAGGGCGATGAAATTCCCATTGCCGCACAGGTGGTTTCGGTGGCCGACGCGTACGATGCTCTGACGAGTGTGCGTGTGTACAAGGACGCTATCCCGCACAAGGAGGCGATCCAGATGATCCTGGACGGTAAGTGCGGCACCTTTAACCCGCTGCTGCTCGATTGCCTGCTCGAGGTGCAAGACCAAATTGCCGAGACGTTGGCACGCCCCGCCGACGTCGTTGCGTTTCCCACGATTTAGTTTGACCAAAGGAGTTTTTAATCCATGATTTCCATGCGTGAGGCGTATGAGAAGATCGGCGCCAATTATGATGACGCGTGCGCTCGGCTGATGGGCGAGGAAATGCTTGCCCGCTTTGCCCTCAAGTTTTTGGATGACGAGAGCATGGACAAGCTGGAGGCTGCCATGGCGGCGGGAGACGCCGAAGGTGCGTTTATGGCAGCGCACACGCTCAAGGGCGTGAGCCAGAACCTGGGATTCGATAATCTGTACGAGCCGGCGGTCGTGGTGACCGAGGCGCTGCGCGGCGCCGATGCCGTTGACGGCGCTCGCGAGGGGATGCATGCGTTGCAGCAGCAATATGCGGCTACGATGTCGGCCCTGCGCGAGGCGGCTGAGTAAGAGGTTGCGAGCCTTGGGCTGTGTGCCCCGGCCACATATAGGTAAAAGGGCGCCCCGCCGGACCATGTGGTCGGCGAGGCGCCCTTTTGTGTTGTGCTGTCCGTGAACTAACGGGCCTGCTTAACCTTTGCCGCTGCCTCGACAAACGACTTCCACAGGTTAAAGTCGGTCTCAAGCGTCTGCCAGGTGTACTCGGGATGCCATTGCACGCCCAGGCAGAAAGGCTGGCCTTCGACTTCGATGCACTCGGGAACGCCGTCGGTTGCCTTGGCGACCAAGCGCGTGCTTTTGCCCAGACGATCGACGCAGCAGTGATGTGCCGAGTTGGTCTGAATCAGCCTGTGCCCGCCAACCGCGCGCTCCAGCAGCGAGCCCGGCATGACCTCGACAGGGTGCACGGGATCGTTGAGCACGTGGGTGTGGCGCCACTGCGTGCGGCCCTCGCGCGCACCCAGGCTTGGCACGTCCATGCACAGGGTGCCGCCAGTGGCGACATTGAGCAGCTGCGTGCCGCGGCAGGTGGTAAAGAGCGGCTTTTTGGCGCGGAGTACCTCGCCGACCAGCTTAAACTCAAAGCTATCGCGGATCTCGCAGCAGAGGGTGGGGTCGTAGGGTCGATCATCGCCCCAACGTTTGGGATTGACATCGGGGCCGCCGGGAATGGCGATGCCGTCGGCGATATCGACGTAATGACGGATGACATCAATGTCTTCGGTAATAGACATTTGCAGCGGCAGGCCGCCGGCGGCAAGGATGGCATCGACAAAGACGCTTGCGATTTCCTCGTTGGGGGAGAGCATCTCGCTTAAAAACGGCTTTGCCTCTTCCCAGCGTGGTGCTACCAGGATAAGCGGGCGATCGGCGGGATTGACGTCGACGTGCGGGGTATAGGACGATGAGGTGCGGGTTCCGATCATGGGTGCGGCTTTCGAATCCGGGTGGACATGGCATAGGGGTGGCGCGGGACAAACGCTGGTGATGAATTTGCTCGCGTGGCAATTGGGTTAGTGGCCCTTGATGGAGTTGAGGAAGTCCTGGGCGCGCTTGGTCTGGGGGCGGTCGAAGAACTCGTCGGGCGTAGCGACTTCCACGATCTGGCCGTCTGCCATAAAGACGACGCGATCAGCTACGCGGCGGGCGAAGTTCATCTCGTGCGTGATGACGATCATCGTCATGCCCTGCTGGGCCAGGCGAACCATGACCTCGAGCACCTCGTTGATCATCTCGGGGTCGAGGGCACTTGTGGGCTCGTCAAAGAGCATGGCCTTGGGCTGCATCGCGAGTGAACGGGCGATGGCCACGCGCTGCTGCTGGCCGCCCGAAAGCTGTGCGGGTACCTTGTCGGCCTGCTCGGCCACGCCCACGCGGCTCAGCAGGTCCATGGCGCGCTCACGGGCCTCCTCCTTGGACACGCCCAGCACGTCGACCGGCCCCAGCATAACGTTCTGCAGCACGGTCATATGTGCGAACAGGTTGAACTGCTGAAACACCATGCCCAGCTCGGCACGCATGCGGGCAAGGTCCTTGCCTTCCTGCGGCAGGGGCTCGCCCTCGATGAGGATCTCGCCCGAGTCGATGGTTTCCAAGCGGTTGATGGTGCGGCACATGGTCGACTTGCCCGAGCCCGAGGGCCCGATCACAACGACGACCTCGCCGCGGTCGACCGAGAGATTGATGTCGTTGAGGACGTGTAGATCGCCATAGTGCTTATCGACGTGCTTGAGCTCGATAAGCGGCTGGTTGCCAGAAGTAGAAGTGCTCTGTGCCATGGTGCTCGGCTCCTTATGCTTTGAGAACGTGGGTACTTAGCGGATGATGGTCGCGCCGGTCTTGTGCGAAACATAGACAGCGGCCTTGTTGATCGCGACGTTGATGAGGATGTAGATGACCGCGATCACCAGATAGACCGATACGAGCGCGTCGTAGTTGGTGATGAGCACGCGGGCATTTTGCATGAGGTCGGGGTAGCTCACCACATAGGCGACGGTGGTGTCTTTGACTACGACCACGAGCTGCGAAATCAACGACGGAATGATAAATCGAATAGCCTGCGGCAACACGATTTTAAAGGTGATTTTAGCCTTGGAGAGACCGAGCGCCTGGGCGGCCTCGACCTGGCCGCGCGGCACGGCGTTGACGCCGGCGCGGAAGATCTCGGCCAGTACGCCGGCTGCGGCGAGCGCGACGGGGAGCGTGAGCATCCAAAACGACGGCAGCGCGATCTTGTACTGGGGCAGCACCAAAAAGAAGAAGTAGATGAACAGCAGGCTCGGCACGCCACGGAAGAAATCGGTGAGCACACGGCAGATCAGCTGCAGCGGCTTAATGTCGCTCGTGCGGCCGAGCATAAGGGCTAAGCCCAGCACCAGCGCGATGGCGCCGGCGGTAAGTGCGACTTTAACGGTGCCCTCAAAGCCGGCAAGCAAGAACTTCCAGGTGGTGAGGTGCGTAAAGAAATACCAATAGTGGACCGAAAGCTGGCCGGTCACATAAAAGCGCTGCAGCACCAGGGCGACGAGCACGGCGACAGCAACAAGTGAGATGGCGGTGCCGATGCGAATCTTGGCGCGCATCTTGGGGCCGGGAGCCTCGTAGAGCGCATCGCGCATGGTGAGTGCAGGGGAGGAATGCTTGCTCATCGGAGGATCCTCACCTTCTTATCGATGTAGTTGCCAATGTGGCTCACCACAAAGGCCGTGCCCAGGTAGCCGAGCGCCGAGATAAAGAACGCGGCGACGCCGCCAAGTGAGCGCGTGTTGATATAGCTCACCACGCCGGTAAGCTCTTGCGGCTTAAGCGGCACCTGGCTGCCCAAGGCGGTAGTGAGCATGACGGCGATAAAGAGGTTGGTCATGGGCAATACGCTTGAGCGCAGTGCCTGCGGAATCACGATCTTGGCGAGGATACGGTTGAAGCTCATGCCCAGCGAGCGGGCGGCTTCCACCTGGCCGACGCCAACGGTGTTGATGCCGCTCATAAAGTTCTCGGAGCCAAAGGCGGAACCCAAGAGTACTGTGGCGACGATAACGCAGGTGCGGTAGGGCAGGACGACCTTGAGCGGCGGCAGCGCGTAGACGACGATGATGAGCAGCGCGATGCCGGGGATGTTACGGAAGACCTGGACATACAGGTCGCCAAAGACGCGCAGCGGCTTGAGCGGCGACACGCGCATCACGGTGACGGCGACGGCCAGCACCATGGCGATGGCAAACGACTCAAGCGTCATGCCCCAGGTTGCTAGCAGCGCGTCAATATAGTTCTGGCCATAGAGCGACCAGAGCTCGGAGAGACTCATGCGGACCTCCCGCCGATAAGGAAAGGGGCTCCCGTGTGTACGGAAGCCCCGACAACTCAGTGTGGAAACAGTTTATCGCAATAAAGCGCATCGTGCGTTTCCGTATGGTTTCGTAGCGGCTCTTGCCCAGCTTTTGAGCTTAGGCGCCAACCTCGGGCAGCTCGGGAACATTGGTGTCGCCCGTGCGGTCGCCGATGCAGATCTGCCACAGCTCGGTCCAGGTGCCGTCGTCCTCGATCTTTTTAAGGAAGTCGTTGACAAAGGCGACGCCGTCGGAATTGAGCGGCAGGCCGATGCCATAGGGCTCCTTGCTGCCGAAGGGCTTGCCGGCGATCTTGTACTTACCGGGCTCGCGGACCAGGGCGCTCTGCTGCATGTTGTTATCGATGACGTAGGCATCGACGCGACCTTGCTGGAGTGCCTGACGGGCTTCCTCGTCGGTCTTGAACTCCTGCTGGCTGGCCTTGGGGGCGAACTCCTCCAGGATGGCGGGGCCGTTGGAGCCGGACTGGACGGCGACGTTCTTGTCGGCCAGGTCGTCGACGCTCTTGATGTCGTCGTTATCGGCGAGCACCAGGATGGCCTGCTGGGTGTAGTAGTAGGGGCCAGCGAAGGAGACGAGCTTCTTGCGCTCGTCGGTGATGGTGTAGGTGGCAAAGACGGCGTCGACCTGGCCGTTCTGCAGGACGGACTCGCGCGTGTCCGAGGTCACCTGGGTGATTTCGACCTTGTTCTCGCCCAGAATGTAGTTGGACAGGAGTTGCGCGATACCGGCGTCGAAGCCGCGGGTCTGGCCGTCTTTCTCGTTGAGGAGGGAGAAGAGCGTGGAGGTCTGAACGCCACCGATCTTAAAGACGCCGGCGTCCTTGACGGCCGTGGCCCAGGTGCTGGCGGAGATGGCGTCGTCATCGGCCTTGGGGCCGTTGTCGACGAGCTTGTCGAATGCCTTGGCGTCGAGCTCGGCGGAGACCTCGGTATCCTCGGAGCTCTTAGAGGAGCCGGCGGCGGAGCCCTTGTCGGCCTCGGCGCTGGTGTCGGAGCAGCCGGCAAGACCAAGGCCGGCGACGGTTGCGAAGGTGGCGGCGACAAAGCCGCGGCGGTCGAGAACGACCTGCTGGGAGAGGTTCTTGCTCATGGTAGAACACCTTTCTCAATAAAATCCCTAGCGGTTGAGTAGAGTTATACCCCATCCCGCTCAAATGGGTCAACACGAAATAACTCAGAAACATACTTGTCTTATGGGTTATTCCACCTACCAAAAAGGGACAGGTTTATTTTGGCAGGTTTTATCTGGGAAAACGCCGATTATTGCAGCTGAGATAGCGCTTTGCAGACGGCATGATCGCTCGCAGCGGTCGCTATACTGGCGGCAGCGCGACACATATATAAGTAAGGAGATCGCGTATGAACGGTTATTCGTTTTTCGCACCGACCGTGACCTAAAACCACCACAAAGGGGACAGGCACCTTTGTGGTGGTTTGGGCTGGTACGGCGGCCGGTCTCGTTGTTTTGTCTCAATCTGTAACATCTAGACGAGAATTTGACCCCCAGGTGTTACAGATCGAGATTATCTCCTTAGGGGGATTCGAATGTCTCAATCTGTAACATCTGGACGGACAAAAGGTCTCTATCTGTTACAGATTGAGACAAACGTCAGGGACTAAGACGTCTTGTCTAGATCTGTAACAGTTAGACGGGAATTCGGGCCATAGATGTTACAGATCGAGATAATCGCGTCGCGAAAATAAAAACCTCCGCATGGGTGTTTCCCTTGCGGAGGTTTTTTACTCGTTCAGTAGCCTTACGGCCTCGGCGGCCATGTTCTCGACCGTCATGCCGTTCTGAGCGAGCAGCTCGTTGGGGTCGTAGCGATCGGGGAATCCCTTGGCGATGCCAAAGGTGCGCGTGCGCAGCGGTGTGCAGGCCAGGTAGCACGCGACGCGCTCGCCCCAGCCGCCGTCCAAGATGCCGTCCTCGAGGGTGACGACAACGCGATGCTCGGCGGCAAGGCTGTCGAGGAACTCGCGGTCGAGCTCAGTTGCATAGCGCGGGTTGACGAGCGTGGCCTCGATGCCGTACTCGGCGGTCAGACGGTTTGCCATGCGCTCGCCCAGCTCAAAGAAATCGCCGAGCGCGAGCACAGCAACGTCGCGACCCTGGCGCACCACGTTGTAGCGAACGCCGCTGTAGTCGGTGTCTTCGGCAGGCGCAAGGTCGGGACGGCTTACCAGGCCGATGCCCGGTACACGAATCGCCACGGGATGCTCGCGGTGGTCGAGCGACCAGCTCAGCATGGACAGATATTCCTCCATGCAGGCCGGTGCCAGGTAGCGCATGTTGGGAAGACCGCCCAGCATGGAGATATCAAAGAACGAGAGGTGCGTCTCGGATGTGGTGCCAAAGATCGATGCGCCAAACACCAAAATGGTTGCCGGGGCGTCGTTAAGGCACAGGTCGTGCCACAGCTCGTCGTAGGCGCGCTGCAAAAACGTGCCGTACACACCAAAGACTGGCTTGGCGCCCGAGCGCGCAAGCGCGGTGGCAAAGGTTACGGCGTGCTCTTCGGCAATGCCCACGTCAACAAACTGCTTGCCTGCCGCGGCGCGAAGCTCGGGTGTAAAGCCCATGATATAGGGCGTGGCGGCCGTGATGCCCACGACCTGCGAATCGTGCTCGATGGCGGCGCTGAGCGCCTCGCCCGTAATGTCGGCATAGGTGCGCGGCGCAGGCTCGCTCGGATGGCCCGGGCAGAGCTTGCGGCCGGTCGCCATGTCAAAGGGGCCTACGTGATGCCAACGCTCGGGATCGCTCTGGGCTGGCTCAAAGCCCTTGCCCTTGGCGGTGGAGACGTGCAGCACGATGGGATGATCGATATCGCGCAGTTCCTGCAGCGCGTCGACGAGGGCCAACACATCGTTACCGGCGTCCAGATAGCGGTAGTCGAGCCCCATCGCGCGGAAAACGTTGCGCTCACAGGTGCCGTTGCTGGCGCGCAGCTCGGCCAGATTGCGATACAGGCCGCCATGGTTCTCGGCAATGGACTGGTCGTTATCGTTGACGATGATGATCAGGTTGCTGTCGAGCTCGGCGGCATTGTTAAAGCCCTCAAACGCCAGACCGCCCGAAAGCGAACCGTCGCCAATGATGGTGATGACGTTGTACGCATCACCCGCCAGGTCACGAGCGTGCGCCAAGCCGCAGCCCAGGCTCACCGATGTGGAGGTGTGGCCCATGGCGAACAGGTCGTGTTCGGACTCGTCGGGATTGGCAAAGCCAGAGGCCTCGCCGTAGCGTGCCGGGTCGATATAAGTGTACGCGCGCCCAGTCAGCGCCTTGTGGGCATAGGTCTGGTGCGACACGTCAAAGACAATTTTGTCGGTGGGGGAGTTAAACACGCGATGAAGCGCAACCGTAAGCTCAACGACGCCCAGGTTGGGGGCAACGTGCCCGCCGACGGCGGCGGAGCTTTCGAGGATGGCGTGGCGGATCTCGCCGCAGAGCAGCGGAAGCTCGGCGCGATCGAGAGCCTTGACGTCCTCGGGCGTTGTCGTTTGCGTAAGCAGCATCGTTGTGGGTTACTCCATGCGAATCGTGCGCCGGCACTCCCTCGGCCGGCACAATTGCACAAGACAGTCTCGCACATTTTGGCGTTTGATATGTGACGGCGGCGCGGTAATTCGCCAACTGGTGGGGCAAAACGTTTTGTCCGATGCCATACTGATAAGTTCCATGATGATTTTATTCATTGCGTGCAGGCTGTGGCTTGCCGCCGAGCGCCGCCGGAAGGAGGCCGCATGTCCGATACCGTTCGTGCCGAGAAAATCGCGTGCGAAGTAGACCATGCTGCCCGTCAACTGGCACAGGCGGGCCGTCTGGACCTGACGCGCGAGTTTATCCAGCATGGCGATGTGACGGTGTATACGCATGTGACCTCGGTGGCGCGGGCAAGTCTGTCCTTTGCCGAGCGCCTGGGCCGTGTTGGCATTTCGGTCGACCGTGCCTCGCTGCTGCGCGGGGCCCTGTTACACGATTACTTTCTCTACGATTGGCATGACCCCGACCCGAGCCATCGACTGCACGGATTTCGGCATCCGTTTTTTGCCCTGGCGCGTGCGGAGGAAGATTTTGAGCTGACGTCGCGCGAGCGGAATATCATCGTGCGGCATATGTTTCCGCTGGTACCGGTGCCGCCGACGTGTCGTGAGGCATGGATTGTGTGCCTGGCGGATAAATGGTGCGCGCTGCACGAGACGATTGCCGGCCGTCTGCCGCGCAAAGGCGGCGCGAGCGATTTGAACGAGGGCTCGAGCGACGGCTCGAGCAAAGAATCGAGCGAAAAGAGGAGTGGGTAGACGGTGGGGACCGCGATCGGCATGGCATTTGACGGCGCGACGCTTGCCGCCTGCCCGCTCTCGGCGCTGGTACTCTCGTTTGCCTTCTACGGTTTTTGCGGCTGGGTATGGGAGTCGACAGTCTGCGCCATGCTCAACCACGGACGCTTTGCCAACAGCGGCTTTTTGCTGGGGCCGTGTTGTCCCATCTACGGTGCGGGCGGCATCGCGTGCTGGTTGCTGCTGCGTGGAATCCCAGACGCCTCGAGCCAGTTTGTCGCTGCCGCGCTCGTATGCAGCGTGATCGAATATAGTGTGGGCGTGCTGTTGGAAAAAACGACGGGTGCCCGGTTTTGGGATTACTCGCATTTGCCGTTTAACCTTCACGGACGCATCTGCCTGTACTGGGCCTGCGCGTTTGGCTTGGGTGCGTTGTGTATTTGCCGTTTAGTGGAGCCGGCATTGCTGGGGCTGCTTGGCCATCTGCCGGTGCTGATTGTGCGGCTGTCCGCCTTTATCGTCGCGGTCGCGATGATGGTCGATGCGGTGTGCTCGTTGGCCAGCTGGCGCCGCCTGTCCGATCAGCTTGAGCGTGTGCGTGCCGACCTTGCCGACCGCATCAATGAGTCGCTTGCCGACGCCTCCGACTCTATGCTCGAACGTATTCCCGATTCGGCGATCGACTCGGTGGCGCAGACGCATATCCGCGGTCGTGCCGTTAACGCTTGGCTGGCCGAGCTGGGCGACGCGGCGCTCGATGCCCTGCGCGAGAAGGCTTCGATGCCGACGTTTATCTCGGATGGTGCTCGCGGCCTGGCGCTTGCCGCCCGCCGCGTGGCCGATGCCGCGCCGAGCATGCCGCGTCCGTCGCTCAGTCGTCGCCTTGCCGGCAAGCGCATGAGCCGTCCGGTGCCGAGTGTGTCACTCAGCCGCCGCGACCTACGCTTCTTTAACGCCTTCCCGCGTCTGCGCATCAATCGCTACGAGGGCGTCATCCGAGCTACCGGCCTCCGCGACCGAGCCCGCGAGCTGTTCCGCCGCTAGCCTGGACGGGCGCGCTCACGGCTTCCTTGCTCGCGTATTTCCCGTTCGTTTCGCGCCCGTTGCCGCGCCGTTTCCAAGATTGCCGCGCCGTTTCCATTCAACAACGCAGCGTTTAACAGCGCCGTATCTGGTCTACACCAGTTGCCCCTCGGCCGCATTATGAGCGCCGACAACGTTCATGCGACCAAGGGGGAGCGAATGTACGATACGGGATCGACAACGTTTATGCTCATCTGCACCATGCTCGTGTTTTTAATGACACCGGGTCTGGCGTTTTTCTATGGCGGCCTGTCCAGGCGCAAAAATGTCATCAACACCATGCTTATGTGCTTTGGCGCCATTGGCCTGGTTGGTGTGCTGTGGATTGTTGCCGGCTGGTCGCTGGCCTACGGCGGCGACGGCTCGAGTCCGTTTATTGGAGGCCTTGACCAGCTGCTGTGCCTGCCGGTGCTCAACCAGGTGCTGCAGGCGGCCGAGGGCAATGCCGCGGACGGTGCCGTTTACCCTCAGATCATCAACATCGCCTTCCAGATGGCGTTTGCCATGATCACGGCCGCCATCGTCACGGGCAGCCTGGCCGGTCGCGTTAAGTT
>CAKTWE010000007.1 GCA_934630385.1 uncultured Collinsella sp. | reverse complement strand
CGGGTTCGAATCCCGGCATATCGGCAGCAAAAAGCCCGTTACCGCGAGGGCAACGGGCTTCTCAGTTTAAATGGTGCACCGTTTGCGCATCTCCTCGAACCGAGGTGTGCGCAGTCGGCACGATTATCTTCGTTAGGATACCACGAGCGGCCTAGGAAACAACCAGGCGCATGCCGGGATAGATCAGGTTCGGGTTCGAGATGCCGTTCTTGGCGGCGAGATCCTGGTACGTGGTGCCGTACTTTGAGGCGATTCCGGAAAGGGTGTCGCCGCTCTGCACCACGTATACCTGCTCGGTTTCGGTCTGCCCGTTGATGACCGCCATAACCTCGTCGTAGCGCGGCCCCAAAACAGCCTTGCGGCGGCTGCCGTTGCCGTAATCGCCCGCCCAGGTCTCAGCGGCCAGATCCTCGGCGGATGCCGTGAGGATGTGGTTCACGAGCGCCTGCACCTCGGAGTAGCGGTTGTCCAGCGCGTGCTTGCGGTCGTCGCCGTCGCCGAACTCGCCCGCGAGCACCTTTGCCGCGAGGTCTGCCGCAGGCGTCTCGTCGATGCCGTGGATAAGCGAGTCGGGATCGCCGTTGGAGCCGCCTGCCATTGCCTCCCACTCGGCGCGGGAGATGTAGCACTTGTTGATGTCGAGGTTGCCCGCCCAGCCGTCCAGACGCCCGCACGAGGAGTACTGGCGGATTGCGCAGTCGTAAGCGCCCTCGTTCCATGGCGTGTCCTGGTAGCCCGTGGGGTTCATGTCGGCGTACTGCGCCACCCACGTCTTGGCCGTGGTGAGGTTCCACGGGAACACGCTCTTGCTGGCGTAGATGCCGATGCGATCCATGCTCACGCCAAGCAGCTCGGCAAGGCGCTCGGCCATGGCCTTGAGGTATGACGCGTCGCCCCACGCCTTGTTGCCCTTGTCCTCCCAGTCGATGAAGAACGCGGCCTTGCCCACGTAGCCCTTGCAGTGCTCGTAGAAGTACTCGGCCTCCGCCTCGGCGTTGCCGCCGTTGACGTAGTGGTACACGCCCACGAGCTTGCCGAGGCCGATCGCCTGCTGGATCTGGCGGTCGCAGTCGGGCGAAACGTAATGCGTGCCCTCGGTGGCCTTGCAGATAACGAAGTCGAAAGGCACAGCCGCGAGGTTGATGCCGTTCTGCCAGTTGGAAATGTCGATGCCGTTCATTATTCAGCGCTCCCTATAGCTATGAAATAAGCCCAATTCACTTGTTCGTACTGTTCGCGGCTCAGTCGCACTATGCCCTCGCAAGGGTCGTGGAATGTTGCCGTGGTTCCGTCCCACCCGCAGAGCAGGACGATGTGACCGCCGTAGCTCTTGCCGCCTTCGCGCAGCCGGCCCGTTAGGCTGCAAAACACCATCCACCCGCTTGCCGCCTCGTTCAGTGCGGCATCGGCGTTGTCGTGGATAGGCGTGTAGCCCAAAGCCTGGTCGTTCGCGTTCATCCAACGGCAGAACTTTTCCATGTCGTTCACGCCGTCCGTGAGGCACGATTCGCCGACGAAGCCCAGCATCTGCGCCGGCGTGCATGCCTGTCCGTAGAGCCATTCCCACGCCATGGCCGCGCACGTGAGGCCGCAGCCGGCAGCAGCCAGGTCTTCGCCCGCATACGAAAGCCCGCCCCAGCGCTCGTCTGCTTGGAGGTAGACGGGCACCTCGGCGGGCTTGTCGAGCGGCTTGTCGTAGATGACGGGCAAAGGCTCTTCCTTCGGCACCTTCGGCACGTTAGAGGCTATAAGCGCCACGTCGGCGAAGGCGGCGAGCAAAGCAAGCAGCGAGATGGCGGCGGCGATGCGCACGAGGCGCTTGCCGCCCATTCCTAGTCGTCCTTCTTCGGAGTGCCCATGGCAAGCAGCGCGTCGAGCCACTTGTCTGTCACGCCGACCGCCTTGAAGGCTGCATATGCCACCTGCACGCCGCCTACCGCGGCGAAGATGGACGTAACCCACGCCGTGGGGTCAGTCGGCATACCCCCGGCCATGGCCGTCAATGCGCCGCACAGCGCCGATACTGCGATGGCCGTCCAGCGGGCGACATTGCCGGTCATCGCCTTCGTCTTGATAGCCTGCACGATATAGGGCACCACGAGGACGGTCAGCACCGTGAGTCCTGCCTGTATATCAGTCATCTTTATCTCCCTGTCTCCTTGTTGTACATGAGGTCGACTCGGTCGTAGATATGGTCGACCTTCTCGGCCATGCCCTGGCTACGCGCCTGGCTGTGGACCAAGTCCGCGTGGAGGACGTCATTTGACGCGACAACCGACTCCATGAGCGTTTTCATTCCTTCAATCAGGGTGTTGCTGCGCTCCATCTGGGCGGCGATGCGCCCCTCCATTTGGGACCGCTCGCGGTCGCGCTGCGCCCTCTCGTCGACTTCGGCCTGCTTGCGCTCCTCGCGCTTCAGGTCGAGCTCGCCCTTCCGCTGGTTTTGGCGTTTGTACTCCTCAAGAAATTGTCTCCAGAAGTAGAACGCAACGAGCGTCAGGAGCACGCCGCCAAGCCAAGCCGGTCCGTAAGGCGCAAAAAGCTTGAGCACTTCCATCCTGGGCGCCCTCCTTCCGCCTATTCGGCCGTGTACTCCTCGCCGGTGATTTCCTTGTACTCGTCGGCGGTGATCCATTTGCACTCGACAGCCTTGTAGACGCGCGCCTTGCTCCAAAGGTCTTTGTCGTAGTACTTCTTGACCTTCGCGAAGTGCTTGGAATGCTCAACGGTTTTCTTCGTAGCCATTACTGGTCACCTCCCACGGTCATGAGCAGGTAGTCGATGTTCGCCGTGTTGGTCTCGGTCTGCGTCGGCTGGGACGCCTGCTCGCGCATCTGTTCGAGCAGCGCCGGGAGGTCGGGCACCTCGCCGTTGGCGTAGGCGGCGAGCGCGGAGGTGTAGGCGAGCTTTCGCGCCTTCCGCTCCACGTACTCGTCATCGTCGATAACGCCCGCGTCGTGCGCCGCGTCGGGGTCGCCGATCTGCGACAGCAGGTCGCGCAGGGCGTTGACCTCGGCCAGGGTGCCGTCTCGAAGCTCGTCGGGGCGCGGCATGTCTTCCTCAGTGTCCATGCGGACTCCTTCCTTATCGGGGAATGTGCCGCCATCGTATTAGCGCCGTGAGATTGCCTGGCCGTTTGGGCGGGCGCGAAGAAAGAAGGCGCGCCGCAGCACGCCTTCGCTGTCTTGATTATTTCGTTTTCGACCCGTCTAGGCCGCCGTTTTGAGTTGCCGCCCTTCCGCTATGGCGAGGGCGTTCCGCCCGAATCGTCTCTCGGGCTTGGTTGCATTGAGCAACCCCCCCCCGCGAGATTTTCGAACAGGCTGCGGTACAGCGCGTCCATGGCCAGCACGCTGCGGTGCGCGTCCAAGTGAGCCATGCCGCCGCGCCAGCTCTGGTAGCTCTGCTGCACCTGCTCGGGCGTCATGACCCCCTCGGCCACCATGCGGGCCATCTTCTTCAGCTTGCGTCGCTCGCGCGTGATGGAGTCGCGGCACGGCTTCATGACGATGCGGCCCGTTTCGGTGTAGAAGATGCGCTTCTTCAGCCACGTGAAGCCGCGCGTCAGCTTCACCACGCGGGTCTTGCGCGGGTTCAGCGCGATGCCGAGCTTCGCGCACTCGTGCTCTATCAGCAGAAGGCACACTTGCAGGTACTCCTTGGACTCGTGGATCAGGTAGAAGTCGTCCATGTAGCGCCCGTAGGCCTCGGGGCGCAGCATCTCGGCCACGTAGTGGTCGATGCGGTTGGGGTGCGCCACCGCGCATATCTGGTTTGGCTCGCTGCCCAGGCCCAGGCCGACCTCGCCCTGCGCGTCTATCAGGCGGTGCTCAAGGGCGACCACGCGCGGGTCGAGCAGCGCGTCGGCCACCTGCCGCTTGACCGGCTCGTGGGCAATGCGCGCGAAGTAGTCGGAGAAGTCGCCCAGCAGTATGTAGCCCTCGCGCCCATGCCGCCGCCAGTGGTCGGCCAGGTGGCGCTTGAGCAGCTTAAGGGCGTAGTCGGTGCCGCGCCCCTTGATGTTGGCGGAGTTCGCGGATACGAGCGTGGGGACTATCGCGGGCACGAGGGCGTTCTGGGACAGCGACTTCTGCACCACGCGCTCGGGGAAGTGCACTGCACTGATGTGGCGCAGCTTGCCGCGCTCCCACAGGTCGAAGCGGATGAAACCCCGGCATATGTCGCGGCCCTCCAAAAGGTCTTGGCGCGATTTCACGGCGTTTCGCAGGTAGTCCTTCATGTACCGCTGCGTCGAGGCCTTCCACATGACGCCACGCGCGGCCTGCTTGGAAGCCTTGCACAGGCTGTTGAGGTCGGCCACCGTCTCAAGGGTGCACGCCTTGACGCGCTCGGCCTTGGCCCTGGCGCGCTTCTCCTCGCGGCGCTTCCGGCGTGCGGCCCGCCTTTGCTCCGAGTTCATAGAAGGCACCCCGCACGGCTTGCAATGTGGCTCTGACAGCCGCTTGAGGTATGGCCATGAAACGCGGCGAAGCCACGGAGCGCCGCGCCATGCAAGCAGCGTCCGGCCACCCTCGCGGGGTGCGTATTTACGGGCTCGCGCCCGATGGTCGCGCCTTCCTTCCTCTCCGCGCTCTGCTTTCGGCCCGCTGGCCTACTCGGTCTGGCAGTAAGGGAATCCGGGGCGGGGGCGAACCCAGGTGTTCGTCGCCGAATTGTAGTTGGCATTGCCGTTGTTGTTGACGTAGCACACGTTGGACGAGGAGCCACCCATGACGGAACGCAGCCACCAATTGTACCGATAAACAAGGCGCGACCGCCGTCCATTATAGCGAACGCAGGCGCTCTAGCTCGGCCTCGGCCTCGGCTATGCGCTCCTCGGTGGACTTCTTGCCGGTGACGCGCACGTTCTTGCGCGCGCCCTTTAGCAGCTTGATCTCCTCCTCGACCATGGCCGCCAGCTCCTCGAAGCGGTTGGCGTTCACGGGCAGGCCGATATCCATGAGGCACTGCATGTCCAGCATAAGCTGCTCGCAGTCCGCTATGGCCAGCGTCAGGTAGCGTTTCCTCTCCAGCGCGTTGAACGAGCTGTTGGGATAGAAGCAGTCGGCGCGGTTGACGTTGTACACGATGCTGCGCGCCGTCTCCACGGTCGGCACCGCGTTCAGCAGCCTGTAGGCCTTGGGCACTACTGAGGAGGACGCCATCAGCTTGTTGACCTCCACGCGGATGGCGATGGCCTGTGTGAAGAACTTGTACTCGGACACCTCGCGGTTGCGCTGGTAGACGCCGCTCACGTGCACCTCCTGGGGAAACTGGCGAAAAAAACGGCCCGCTTCGCGGGCAGGAGGCGACCGCGCAAGGCGGTCGCCTAAAAGCAGAGTATAGAGCACTCGGCTGGCTAGCCGACGAGGAAGCCGGGGCGGGGGCGAACCCAGGCGTGCGTCGCCGAAGAGCAGGCGGCATTGCCGTTGTTGTTGACGTAGCACACGTTGGACGAGGAGCCACCCATGACGGAACGCAGCCACCAAGTGCACCGATTTCCGTTGACTCGGTGCGCCGTGTCTCGGAACAGGTCAAACTGGCAGTCGAAGCCCACGCTGTAGCCTTTCGTCCCCCACACGGGGCAGCCGTACACCTCCATCTCCGACAGCGAGAACACCTTGCCGATATCCTGCCAGCTCCACGAGTTGGAGTCGTTGAGCGCGCCGCTGGCGCTGTACCGCTCCTCAAGCAGCACGCGCTGGGTAAGCAGGTACTTGGTCAGCCCCTCGGGCAGGCACGCCTCGAAGGCCGTCTCCCACGCCTTGAGGTTGCTGTTGAGGTAGGGGCATTTCCGGTCGGCGGTGCCCTGGTTCGTGTTGGTGGTGTTCCACATCAGGAAGCTGTCGTTGGCCACGCCGGTGACGGTCTTGGCCACGGCGACGGGCGCGGACGCGATGAACGCGATGTGGTGGCCCTTGGCGCTGTCGCCGCACTGGTAGTACGGGTCGAAGTGCGCAAGCAGGAAGCGCACGGACTGCTGGGCCGCCACGTTTGACGCGCTCACGAGCGGCACGTCGATGTAGTCGCCCACGCGCATGCCGCTGAAGTTCGCGGCCTGCACGCGCTTGTGCAGCGCGTCGTAGATGGTGGTGGAGCCTGAGACCTCGCCCGCGAGAAGCGTTGCGAGCGACTGGCCCGGGTACTTTCCGATCAGGCCCTGTCGGTTGTACTCGGCGTTGTTGAGCGCCGTGGTGGCGTTGGTGCGGGCCAGTGAGTCGATGATCTCATGGCTCACCCCGTTCACGTTGAAGCGCTCGGCGTTTACGTTTGCCATTCGTTTTCCTTTCTATGCGAGCACGATGGTCGTGCCTGATACCGTGCAGGAGGAGCCGAGTTTCACGGTTCCGTCCTCGAACGTTGCCTTTGAAGACGGCGCGTACACCGTGCCGTCCATGAACACGAACTTGCCGCTCGACTCAGCGAGCATGTTTGCCAGGATCGCGTTCTGCTCGCGCAGCGCCGCGATGTCCGAATCGCCCGCGCTTCCTTGCGCAACGGAGTTGGCGATCTGCAACGCCTGGTTGGCCGCTGCGTCAGCACGCGATGCCGCGCCGTTTGCCGCCGAGGTCGCGTTGCTCGATGCCTGTTGGTCGGCGACATGCTCGTCATGGCGCTGGCTTTCAGCCTTTTTGCGTTCGTCCTCGGCGACCGATCGGCTTGTCTCGTTGTTCTGGCGCGTGATTTCGGCATTCCTTCGCGCGGTTTCGTTGTTTTGGCGTGTTGTCTCGGCGTTCTTGCGCGACGTCTCGTTGTTCTGGCGGGTTGTCTCGTTATTACTGCGATCGGTCTCAGCCGTTTTCCGCGCGTTTTCGTTTGACGCACGCGTCTTCTCGGCTGTTTCAGCGCTTTCCGTCATGGTCTTGCAGTTGGCGGCTGCTGTCTTTGCCTCCTCTGCCGCCTCCACGGCAAGCGTTGACTCGATGCGGTAAATCGAGCCGTCAGTCGTTCTCACGCGGTCGATGTTGCCGTTCTCGTTGAGGACGAACGCCGCGATCTGCGTTTCGTCTGCCATCGCACCTCCTCTACTTCGCGATGATTCCGGTTACTATGGCCTGCGGCCCGATCGTCTCGACGATGCAGCGGTCACCTGCCTTGGCGCTTGAACAGCCAGTGGTCATCGGCAAGCCGGGAAGCGTGGCCCCCGACATCGAAACGGTGACCTTCGCGCCGGATACAGACTTGACTGTGGCGAAGCCCATGGAATGGCCAGAGCCGCCTTTCGGCGTGAAGAGCTCGGCGAGCATGTCTCCCGCGTTGCTTATGTCGTTAACGTTCAAAGCGTCTCATCTCCAATTCCATCGGACATCCTCCCACGAGGGTGAGAGTCTGCTTCCTGATCGCGAAGTTCCCGCTGATACCCTCGCTTGGCCAGCGCACGTCGATAGCGTCGGAGATGCCGACGGGCGCGTAGATGTGCGTGGCCCTCAGACGGTGGATGGCCGATTGCTCCGTGACGAGCAGGCTTTGCGCCTCGGCATTCGCGTTTGCCTGCCGCTCTGCTGCCGTGCTTCCGTGAGGAAGCTCGCTTCGCGTGTAGGAAACCGCCTTGCGCCAGCCACGTCGTACGGTCGAGTACTCGCTGTTCGGATCGGAGTCGATGGCGGTTCCGCGTATACTTTCGTCGCTCGTCGAGTAGTCGATATGGACGACGTTCGCTACCTTCGACTTGTCGAACTCCTCGGTGCCGTCGTCCACGAAGCGTGCACCCTTGCCCTCTTCCATGACCATGGTTGGCGCTCGCTTGTCAGGCTCGATGTACTTCCGCAGCAGCACTCGGCCCAGCGGGTCGCATGAAGCGGAGCTGAACCCAGCCGCCGCGAGAAGCGCGTTGACGGCCTTTAGGCGGGTTCGGTAGTTGCTCTCTCCGTTTCCGATCGCCCCGACCACCCACGCCGTCGTGAGCTTGAAGTCCGATTGGTCGGCGATCACCTCAAGACCTGCCTCGCGCAGCAGCTTCGCCGCATAGTCAACGGCGTTCGTGCCGGCGGGAACCGATCTCGGCTGGTCGAACTCGTCCTCGTCAACTTCGGCCAATCGCCCGGAAAGGTCTGCCTCGGCCAGCGCCTGGCCGATCGGGCGCTTCGGCGTTGACACTAGGAAGGTTCCAAGAGGCTCAAGGTGAACCGAGCCATCTGGGAACGCTGCCTCAAGGTACACGCGCAAAAGGTCGCTCCCGAGGTCTAGCGCGCCCTTGTAGCTGACCTTGCCCGTCTCGTAGTTGGTATCCAGGTTGCGCTCGATCGTCCCGCCGTTGCAGATATTCCTAAGCCGCTCGACGTCTAGGTTCGTCTTGCGGTCTACGCGCATGTAGCGGTAGGACGATGCGAAGCGCTTCTTCCAATTAGGCATTGTTCGGCTCCTCGAATACGTCGTGCTCTATCTTCGCGGACGCCGACCAAAGCCCCGCCGCTTTGAGCGATTCGCTGAACGTCATCGCTCCGAAGGCACGCTCGCCAGCGAGGCCGCGCCACCAACCCTGCCACTGGCTTCTCATGGCGCGGCGGAAGGCATCGTGGCCGTCGCGGCGGAAAAGGCACGAGGCGGATGTGGCAAGGTCGCACTCGTCGAGCGGGTACGACATGGGAAGACCGCCGTTCTCCCCGCCGTCGGCGAAGTGGTATCTCTTGTAGCTGCGTCCCGCAGACGTGGAGTAGCCCGCATCGAGCTCCATCTTGATGAGCGTTGATGCGTCCTGGCCGAAATTGAGCGCCATGCAGCTTGCTATCAGCTTCGCATCGATCTCGGCATATGCAGACGTTCCGTTCGCAGCGGTTCCTGTTGCGCGGTACTTCATGTCCGCATTGAGCGGCGGCACGCGGTCGATCGTCTCCTGGGCATCGAGCAGGCCGCTTACCAGCGTGCTGGAATCATCGTCGTAGATTCGCTCGACGATGAAGCTCTCGCACTTCGATGCGTTGCCAAGCACAAGCTCATGGCCATCGCACGTAATCGTTCCAAGCATAGGAAGCTCGTTGTTGTCCTCGTCGTAGGCCATCGGGCCGATAAGCGTCGTATCCTCGACGTTGTAGGCGGAAACGCCGTTCTCGACCCTCACGTGGCACGTAAGGTCGTCACCGTAGGAAACGGTGATAACCGGCGTCGCAGGTTCCGCCCAATGAGTCTTGAATCGGCGCGTGGCGGTTTTCGACAACCCCGAGCCGCCAACGACCACAAGCGTGAGCATGTAGTCGATGCCGTTCTTGATGGTCGCGTAGCTGCCGAACTGCACGGGATTGAGGCTCGTCACGTCTGCGGTTGCGATGACTGCGCCGCCGACCTCGGCAAGGGAGAGCGTGGCCTGGGCGATGCCCGTCTCGTCGGTTGCGGCAACCTGCACGGTGAGCGGCACCCGGTCGATTAGGATGCCGTCAGTCGCAGGAGACGCGACCCAACACTGCGGGTAGTCCGCGACAACGACGGCTACATAGCCAGACCATGCGCCCCAATCGGCGTGCAGACCCTTGGTGCGCACGCGTACCTTCCAGCTTCCCTTGGCAAGCGAAACGGATGCGCTCTTGGTCGTCGTATACGATTTGGTGATCGTCTCGCTTCCGCTGAACTCCACCTGTGCAGCGCTCTGCACCGAGCCGTCCTGATGGTTCGGAACCCACGAGACGGTGACAGCCGTCCCGGTAGGAACAACGGAATCGGCGGTTACCTTCGGTGCGAGCGGCGGCGTGATCGTCGTGACGGAGTTCGACTTGACCCATGCGGACATGAGGTTGCCACGCTTCGCCCTGACTCTGTATACGACCGTTCCCGCAGGAGCGGCCTTGTCGTGCAGGTCGAGCCAAGCGGGGTCTTCACCCTCGGTGCTGGCCGTTATGGACGACCATGTGCTGCCGCCGTCCGTCGAGCGCTGGATGTCCCATGCGGCTGCATATGTCCAAGCACCGTAGACGCGAAGCGTTACTTCGGTGGCGCCCGCCTTAACGGCCTCCACGCGCGATGGCGCGGAGGGCGTGGTGTAGGCGGTTCCGCAGGACACGTGCGTGGAATTGCCGCCAGGGCCGTGGGCGCAAAGGCGGTACTCGTATTTATGGCCCGGCTTCGTGGAGTTGTCGGTGTAGTTGGTCACGTCCCACGACACGTCGGCGATATTGACCCATGAGCCGTCGTCGGTGCGCCGATCGACGTACACGCCAGCCCAAGGGTATGCGCCGTCCATGCCCGTGTAATCGACGTCCCACGTGATCTTGTGCGAGGTGTCGGAAACGCGAGCAAGCTTCGGATTCCTGGGCGGATGCGGCTGCGAGTACCCGCGCTGGGGAATCCAAGCGTACTCCGTTGCCCAGGCGTCGCCGCCCGCGCTGCCGTAGTAGTTGTTGTACGTCTTGCCGTAGACGTGGATCTGCACGGAGCAGTTCCAGCCGCTGGCTCCGCGCCCGACGTCCACGGTGAAGGTCACGGCGTCGCGCGTGGCCCAGTTGCCGTAGTTGTTGAGCAGCACGTCGCGCGACCTGTAGGTGACGCCGTTGACGATCACGTCATAGTGCGTGCCGTACTGCGCGGCGTACTTGTCTTCGAGCGCGGCGGTGACTGTGATGCGCGAGGTGGTGTCATTGACGGTGTTCACCGCATCGACCGAGATGTAGCCGCAATACCAGCGGTTGAGCCCCGCGATCTGGATCTCTCTTGTATAGGTTCCCACGTCTACCTCCTCGCCGTGGAAGAGCGGCGTGCGGCGGATACCAGCACGTCGATGGCGTCAGCCACCGCGATGTCTGCGTCTGCCGTGTTGCCGTCGATGGTCATGTAATAGGTGTCGCCGCCGGCCACCGCTCCGACTGCGGCTGCGGCCCCGGTCTCGTAGGTGACATCAGGCCCGCCGAACGACATGCTCAGCTCGTCGGCGAAGCCCGAAACGGTGTCCTTCACGCCCTCGAAGCGCTTCTTGAGGCCCGTTTCGAGCGACTGCATGATCCAGCCGCCGTTGGGGATCAGGAGCCTCAAGTCCTTGCGCTTCGGGCCTTTCAGGCTCGCGATCGTTCCGGCGATGCCGGACACGAAGTCGTAGACGCCGCCGATGGTCGACTTGATGCCGTTGAGCAGGCCGCTCACGATGGAGCTGCCGGCGCTGTAGAGCAGTGAGCCGAGGTTGCCGAGTGCGCCGACGATGCGCCCGGGGATCGAGGAAACGAAGCTCACCACGGAGTTGATGCCGCTCGAAACGCCGTTGGTGATCCCGCTCCAAGCGTTGTTGAGGATGCCCTGCACGGTGTTCCACGCCGAGCTCCAAAGGCTCTGCACGGTCGAGAGGCCGCTTGAGATGAACGACTTGACGTTGTTTATGCCGCCCTGCACGACGGACTTGATCGTGTTCCAGAGGTTCGCCACCCAATTGCCGATCGCCGACCAGATGGAATCCCAGACGCTTTGGATCAGCGCAAGGCCGTTCGTGATGACCGCCTGGATGAACGCAACACCGCCGTTGACGATGTTCTCGATGATGCTCCATACGCTCGAAGCGAGCGCCTGGATGCCGTTCCACACGCTGCCCCAGTCCTGGTTGATGATGCCGAGGACGATTGTCACGATCGCCTGGATGGCGTTCATCGCTGCGGTGACGATTGCGGAGATGTACGGCCAAACGGCGTCGATAACGGCCTGGATGGCGGTCATGGTTGAGCTGAAGATCTCGACCATGACGGGCAGAACCGTGCTGATGATCGTCTGGACCACCGTAAGAACACCAGTGATTACCTCCTGGATAACGGGCATGTTCGCCGTTATGAGGTCGGTAATCTGCTGGATGATCGGGCAGAGCGTGGTTGTTATCACGAGCGCGATCTGGCCCACCGCGTCTATGATCGTGCTGATGATTGGCACGAGTCCCGAAACGATGGTGGCGATCACTGGGGCCACCGCAGCCACCAGGCCGCCAAGTGCGAGCGCAAAGCTGTTCACAACGATAACGGCGGCGGCAAAGAGACCTTGGAGCGGTTCGGCAAGCCCGGTGAGCGACTGGAACGCGGGGGCAAGCGACGAGGCGATGCTGGATGCAAGCCCGATGATCTGGTTTCGGAACGCCTCGTTGGTGGCCATGCTGTAGGCGAAGATCGCCGCAAATGCGGTAATTGCTGCAACGCCTACGCCGCCAGCAACTGAAAGCTTCAGGAACGCCTCTTTCGTCCCGGCTATTGCCGGGATGATCCCGCCCGTGAGCGAGTTCGCCAAAGCTCCGAGAACTGGGATCTGGCCGATAAGCCCGCCGAGGGATACGGCAGCGAGCGCCGCAAGAGCAGCGGCGGCAACTTGTCCGCCCGTCCCAAGTTGCGAGAGGTCGACGCCCTTGATCTTCTCGGCCAGCCCGTCGAGCCACGTGCACAGCTTCTCGACGGCCCCGCCCGTGCGGGTCAGGTTGCCCTGGGCGTCGTAGGTGACGCCCAGGAACTCGCCGAAAGCCGTGGAAAGCGGCTTGAGGGCCGCGCGGCACGAGTTGAGAACCCCACGGATGGAGTTGAACACGGGGATGGCGGAGTCCTTGAGCGGTGTCATCCAGTCCTGGCCGATCTTGGAAAGCGCTGCTTTCATGTTCGCCATGGAGCCGGTGAACGACTCGTTGGCTGCTTTTGCGGAATCGCCGAAAGACGCGTACATGGCGTCGGAGAACGTTTGGAAGTCGATCTTGCCGGCTGTGACCATCTTGGAAACCTCGTCGGAGGACTTGCCGAGATAGGTCGATAGCACGGAGATCGCGTTGATGCCTCGATCCGTGAACTGGGCCACCTGCTCGCCCGAGAGCTTGCCGTTGGCGGCAACCTTCGCCCAGATGGAAGAGAGGTCGCCGAGGTCTTGAGAGAACGTTGCGGCGGTGCCGACGCAGCCGTTGAGGGCCTTTTCCATGTCGGAGCCTGCCGCAACGCCGGAAGCCGCCAGCTGCGCCGCAGCCGTCGCCGCTGTGTCGAAGCCGAAGGCGGTGCCGTCTACGGAATCTTGGATCGTCTGGTAGAAGTCGCCCCATTCGAGCTTCATGCCCTTGAACATGGCCTGCGCCTTCTCGATGTTGAGGGCGCGGCTCATGCCGCCGGTCGCGGCTAGCGTTGTGACGCCTGCGGTCACCGTGCCGATCGCGGTGGCGATGGACTTTCCGACGCTGCCGAAGCTTGAGGCGAAGAAGCCCGCCACCTGCGAGCCTACGGACTTGGCGGTGTCCTTGAGGCCGCTCAATTTGGATGCGGACTTGTCGAGGCCGCCGTCCATGTTGGAGCCGTCGTAGGTTCCCTTTGCGGATAGAACGTAATCAGCCATTCGGTTTCGCACCTCCCCATGGCGTCCAAGGCGGGTTCTTGCGGTATTGCTCCTTCAGGGCGTCGATCTCGGCGTGGGTGAAGTCCGTCTCGCGGAACTCGCCGTTGCGCTTCTGCCAGAGCTTGTAGGTCTTCTTGGAAAGGCAGTTGGCTACGGCGACCTGAACCGCATCCTTGAGCAGGTTGGAGTCGCGAACCGTCGCGGTCTCAAGCTCCTTGCGCACGAACATGAGCTGGACGGGCGTGTGCTGGGCGTACTGCTCGTAGTCCCAGCCGAGACGCGCGGCGAAGAACGCGAAATCGGCCTCCCTGTGGAACAGGGCGGCGTCTTCGGCATCCTCGCCGCGCTTTTGAACGGTCTTGAAGTACTCGAAGCCCGTTAGGCGAGTGAGAGCGCGTTCTGTGCGCCCATGAATAAAAAAGCGCAGTCGCGCTGAAGGGCCAGCATCACGGCCTGGTACACGGCGGGGTAGCCGTTGGCCTCGATCAGCTTGTTGACGATTTCCTCGCCCTTGTTCGGGATGAAGTAGCCGCCGCCCACGAGCTTCAGGCCGTAGCCTGCGATGGCGGAAAGCTCCTTGAACGTGAACATGCCGTCGTTCTTGTAGAAAGAGGCGATGATGGGCGTGTGGCGCTCCTCGTAGAGGTCGATGCGCTTTCGCGTGAAGGCGATCTCGCACTCGCGCCCCTTGACGGTGAACGTTGCGCGCTCCATCTCTTCGATGTCCTGCTCAAGCTCTCCCTTGAACTCCTCCTTGACGGAATCTTCGAGGGCGTCTTCCAGCTCCTCGCAGGCCTCGCCGCACTCGATAAAATCGTCGAAATCCTTCTCTTCTGTCATTCGTCTGCTCCTTAGTCGTTGGTGACGGTCACGGTCGCTGCGGTGATCTGGTCTTCGGTCGCGGTCTCGTAGAGCCACGGCTTCCCGGAGCCTTGGAACTCCATGGAATAGGTGGTGTTGTCGTCGTTCGGCGCCTCGAAGGTGTCGGAGGTGACAATCGCCAGGCCCATGCGCAGGGGGACGTACTTGGTGTTCGCGGTTGAGCGGATGCGCTTGCAGATCTTCAGGCAGAGGTAGGTGCCGTCGGCGAGCGCCTTGGCGACCATCTTCGTGGCCTCGTCGTCGGGCGAGTAGAGGCCGTCGATGGACGCGTCCCAGTCCTTGTTGCTGGCGAAGCGCAGCTTCCAACCGCCGATGGCGTCGTCTTTGGTGGCCGCCTCGGTGGTGTCCTGGTTGAGGTTGAAGGAAAGCCCCTGCTGTCCCGCCACGGCCAGAAGGTTCGCGCCCGTGCTGTCTGTCACGAGCGCCACGATGTCGTTGCCGTTGAGCGCCTTTGCGGTGGCGGAGTCGAAGTCGCACCCAACGAGCTTGTTGTCGGTAACGGAAGCCATTGCGGCCCCTTTCTCGTTATTTGACGCGGAGGCCGTAGCAAACGCGGAAGGTTACCCCCACGATCGCGTGCCCCTCGTCGGTTTCGTCTTTCTTGAGCGTCTGCACGCCGTCGAAGGTCGTGCGGTATAGGGAGAACGGTTCGGGCAGCTCGAACCCATCCGCAAGCGCCTGCTCAAGGCGCTGGATCATGCCGAGAACCTTTGCGTTGCTGTACGGGCGCACAGGCTCGCTTATGCAGTGAACCCATACGCTGATCGCGTCGATGTACATGGTCTTGGTGTTCTCTGGCTGCGCGTTCTGAAGCTCCACGCTGTATAGCGGAGAAGCCCTGTTTTCGGGGCTGTCGTAGCATTTCGTGCCGGTGCCCTGCTCGATCGCGTCAATGAGACAACCGAGAAACACGGCCAGGCTTAGGCGCTGCACTGCTCGCGGCATCGTTCCTCCTTAGAGCTTCTTCAGCTGGTCGATCAGGTCTTGCTTGAAAATCGGGCGCTGCGTGTCCACGTTCCGCTTGAGGAACCGCTGGCCCTGCACGTAACCGCCGTTCACGGTTCGGTGGCCGTACTCGACGTGCGGCGCATAGCTCTTCGTGTAGCCAACGGTGTCTCCCGAGTGGCCCAGCGACATGCGCAGCTCGCCGTGCGGCCCGCCCGGCCTGGTCTTCTCGGTCGATACGGGCGTTCCGCCGTCGGCTTTGCCACGGTTGAAGATCTGGGCCATGTTCTTCGTGATGACCGCATCGAAGCGCACGGAGGAAAGCCGCTTCAGCTTTCCCGCGAAGTCGTTCACGTCTTGGATCACAAAACCCATGGCTTGAACCCCTTCACGGTGAGGACGGTCGTATCGCCGTCCGCTGATACGTTCGCCAGCTCGTAGGCGTGGCCCTTCACCTCGACCGCGCACATTCCGCCGAAGTCTGCTGCGGGCCTCTTGGTGAGCAGTGAGCGGGTAACGCCGTCGTAGGCGTTGCCCGCGTTGTCTGCCTTGACCTTGTGCCACGGGCCTACGCGAACGAAGAAGTCGAAGGCGGACACCTCGGAGCACACGGGGTTGTGCAGCTCGTCGGTGCCCGTTTGCTCGCGCTTGATCGCAGCCGCCCTGTACCACCTCATCGCCGCGCCCCCATGAACTTGATGCCCTTGGGATGGCACGCATCGCGCAGGGCCTCGATGTCGGCGGAATAGGCGGACAGCACGTCGTCAACGAAGGAGTTCGACATGCTGCCGCCGTCCGATGCAGATTCGGAGGTGCTGCCCTCGTAGCCGCGCAGGCGCAGGGCCTTGATCGCCGCATCCACGGCGATCGACTCGGCGAGGCGCGGCAGCTCGGCCACCTTGAGACGGATGCACAGGCGGTCTGATACCGTCGCGATCATCTCCTCGATAACGGCGTCTGCCGGCACTGCCTCGTCTTCCAGGTAACGCGCCTTTACGCGGTCTGCGAGGGATGCCATGGCTAGCCCTCTACCGGGCGATCGCCATTTTCGAGCGCCTGCTCGGAGGTCGTGTCGATGGTGGCGATGATGTGGCCGTAGACGTTGGGAAGCACGGGGATGAACAGGCCGGAGGCCTTAGTCCACGTGGCAACCGGGTCTTGGGTGTCCCAGCGAACGCAGGTGACGTACTGCTCCTGGCGCTTCTCGTCGAACGCGCCGCCCTGCTCAAGCTCCTCGGGGGTTACGCCCCAAAGGCCGGTGCCAACGGAGCCGTCGTAACCGACGGAGCACATGACGAACTTGTCCTCGGGGAAGAAGCGGCCCTGGGTAACCTTCATGGAGTCGGCGGCGGTGTCGATCACGCCGTAGCGCTCCTCGTCGATGTTCAGCGTGAGGCCGTTGAACTGCTGCGCGAGCAGGTTGTTGACCTGCGCGAGGCTCGGCAGGATGCCGGCACCGTTGATGCCGAAGATCGCCTTCTGCACGGCTGCGTTGCGCTGGATAAGGGAGAACACCTTCTTGGAGGTGATTGCGACGGTGGGGGTCTGGCCCTTGCCGTTGGCGATGGTCACCCACTTGTCGATGTCGCCGATGATGTCGGCGTCGGCGACGGCCCACTTGGTGGCTACCTTCTGGTCGCTGGGGACGCCGAAATCGACCTCCATCGAGACGTTGTTCTCGTTGATGGTCATCTTGCCCGTGGAAAGGGCCTCCATCTTGGCCTTCTCGACGCGGGCGACGACGGACTCTGCCATGCGGGCAACGTCGTCGAAGCAGTAGCGGCGCACGGAGTCCATCTGCATGTCGAGGCCGCGCGTGACGAGGCGCAGGCGCTCGGTGAGGTTGATCTTCTCCTTGATGAGCAGCTGCTCGGTGACGACGCGCTCGAACGGAACGCGGGAGGCGATGTGCGCCTCGGTGTCGAAGCCGTGGATCATTGCCACGGTGGGAAGGTTGCCGTTCTCCACGATGCGGGAGTACTCGGCCTCGATGTACTGGGTCTTTTGATCCGGGAACAGTCGGGAGCCGAGGTAGTTTCGCTGGACGTTGAAGCCCTGCGAGAAGTCGAGCATGTCGCGTTCGGTGATGAGCTCGGAAATGGGACGCATCTAAGCTGCTCCTTTCTTACACGAGGTAGAGGCCTGCGGCGGCGAAGTCCGCCTTCTTGGCCTTGGCCTCGGTGGATACCTTGTCGGCCTTGAGTCGGCCCTGGAAGATCACGGCGACGGGGCACTTGTCGGTGTCCGTCATGTCGTAGTCCTCAAGGAACACGCCGAACTCGTCGGTGCCGGTGAACAGCGCACCGGCCTTGATGATCTTGCGACCGTCTACCTCCTTGGCCATGGCCTGGGTAGCGGTTCGCGTCTTGGCGACGATGCCCACCTCGGAATCGAGGATGCTTTCGGACTCGCCGTAGGTGAACGCCTTATTGAGCGCCATCTTTCTTTCCTCCGTTCATTCGGTTGCTGTATGCGGCTGCGAAGCTAGCGCCGAAGGACTGGGGCTTGCCCTCGCTGCCCGCCTTGGGGGGCTGGCGCTTGAGCGCTTCCTGCACTGCGGCGTCTACCGCCTTGGGGAAAAGCTCCTTGATCTTGGAGATCGCGGCGTTGGTGTCGTCCGCCTTCTCCGTCACGAACATGGAAAGAAGCTCGTCGCCGAGGTCGATGCCTGCGGCCTTCAGTTCGGCGCGCGCAACGCCCATCTGCTCGGACAGGTTGATGCGGCGCTCAAGCGCAGCCTTCTCGGCGTTGGCCTTCTCAAGCGCGTACTGCGCGCGCTGCAAGTCGTTCATGCCCGCAAGCTTCTCGGCCTCGCTGCGCTGGTCGTCGGCCTCCTGCTTGATCTGCTCGCGGATTTGCTTCTCGATCTGCGCGCGCTCGCGGGAGATGCGCTTCTTGACGATCTCGTCAACGTCGGCGTCGGTGTAGGTCTTGCCCTTCGTCTTGGGCTTGCTTCCCTTGTCGTCCGGGTCTTCACCCGCGCCCTGCTGGTCGCCTTCGGGGCCTTCGCCCTCGGTGCCCGCCTCTTCGCCAGCGCCTTCGGTTCCCTCGTCGCCTTGCTGCGGCGGGGTGAGGTTTCCGCCCGCTACTCCTGCGAACTTCTGTCGGTTTCCGTCCTTTGCCATGCTTCGTACCCTCCATAAGGTTTCTCGTGGCTCATGCCTGCACGTTTTCCGTAGCTTTTAGCGGGTTCCACGCCTGCCCGAACCGTGGCTTTTAACGACCTCAACGCTCGGTCGGTCTTTGACCATGCGAGTGTCCTTCATGTGTGAGATTCGCCCGTCAGGCGGGTTCCAGGATGTCCTCAAGGCGCTCAAGCGTTGGCATCTCAAGCAGGCGCATGACTTCGCGCCCGCCGTCGGTTACAACGACCATGGGAACGCGGGTGATGCGCTCGGCGTTGTTCAGCCGCTCCATGAGGCCGTCCCATGCCTGATGAACCCTCACGCGCCCCGGGTACTCCTCGGAAAGCGGGTCTATGACCGCTCGGCGGTACGCCTCGCATGACGGGCACCCAGCGCGGGTGATGTATTCGATCTCCATGGCTCCTCCTTGACGCAAAAGAAAAGGCCCCCGTGTTGGGGGCCTTGATTGTGCCGTTGGGGTGAGATGCCTATTCGGTTTTCGCCTGTTTGCTATCGGTGCAGCGCCTTGTCGCGCTTTCTTATAATCGCCTCGGCCTCTTCCTGGCCAATCTCGTCTAGCCATAGGTCGCCGCTTTGCGTTCCGAACACCTCTGTGTCGAATACCCAGCGCCCGAGCGTGAAATCGTAGGTCTCGCACACCATCTGTTCCGCATCGAAGCGCGATACGCGCCTGCGGGAGTCGTCGGTGTAGTAAATCATTTGCGAACCTCCTCGATGTTCGGCGGCGTCTTTATTTTCGCGGCGTTGTCGGCCATCTCGCGGCGAAGCTCCCACTTGCGCTCAAGCGGGGTGTCCTCCAACCGCTCCTCCTCGTAGAGCGCGTGGTTGCGCTCCTTCACGTCGAGGCTCTGCTTCGTGTGGAACTGAAGCTCGAACTTGAAGCCGTCGGGCGTCTCGAACTGCGTGTTGACGCCACGGTAAGCGCTCGATGCGTCGCCGAGCGTGTTCTTGACCTTCACCACAGTATAGCCCGCCTTCTCAAGCGCCTGCCTGATGCGCGCGAACTCGTCAGCGAACGACTCGACTGGCAGCACGTATGTGTAGCGCAGCACGTCGTTGATGCCGTCTGATGCCTCCTTCTCGCTCACATCGAGCTTGTGCGAGTCGGTGCGGATCTTCCGCGCCAACGACTGCTGGCCCTTGAGCCTGAAATCGAGCCCGGCCAGCGCCGAGCCGGCGCGTTGCAGCGATTCGAGCAGGGACGTGGTGGCAGGTTCCCGAACCATGGCGCTCGATCGCAGCGTCATGGCGTGGGTCGCCGAATCGCCGCCGCGCTTTGCAACGTAATCGTCGATCCACTTGTCCCAGTCGGCCACCTCAAGGGTGTACGAGCAGCGGCACCACGGGTGCATCGGCGGGAAGTTCGTGCCCGGCATGCGCTCGGAGAACTTTGCCGGGTGCTGCTTCTGGTAGGCCTCAAGCTCGCGGCACACCTCGCAGGCCCTGCCGTCGTGGATGCACGACAGCGCGTAGCTGTCGAACTCCGACTCGTGCACGCATGCCTGCGCCTCGTTGAAAAGGTACGTTCCCTCTGTGTACACAAGGCGCATGGCGGTCTTCGCGCCGCTGTGGTTGAGCCTCTGGCGAAGCTCGCGCGAAATCTCGTCGTACGAGACGCCGCGTGCGATCAGCTTTGAGAAGTCGTCGTTGAGGTAGCTCGCCAGCTTCTCGCGGTTCGCCCAGATGTTGGCCGAGAAGTCTCCGCCTGCCGCCCAGGCAGCTCCGACCGTCGCACGCACGACCTCGGAGTCGTAGCGGTAGAACTCCTTGCCGAAGCCAAGCTCCTCGGCGGCGATGTTGGCGGCACGCCGCGCCTGCTCCTCGAAGTGCCTGCGGAACTCCTCCTGCTCGATCGCGCCGATCTCAAGCTGCTGCAAGCGTATCTGCATCTGGATAGCCTCAAGCTCGTTCAAGCGGTAGATGCTCTCGCGCACGGGCATGAGGTCGGCGTACTGCGGGTACTTCTTGGCAAACTCGTCCATGCGCTCCATGAGCAGCGTGCGGTCTTCCGCGCTGATGGATTGCAGCAGGCGGCGGTACTCGATCACCTTGTCCTCGCCGTACTTGGCGTAGTAGGCCGCGATCATGCGGTCGAGCTTCGCCGCCTCGGATGCATAGACCTTTGAAAGGCGCTTCGAAAGGTCGGCCTCGTCCTTGGTCAGCTGCTGCAAGAACTCGTCGCGCCTCTCGCGCCAGTATTCGTCGTTCGGCTTACTCATTGGAAAGCAACAGCTCGATGATCTTGTCCTTGGTGGCGTTCTTCGGGATCTTCACGCCGCTGTTGCGGGCAAGCTCGCGCAAATCGTTGAGCTTCATGCTGCCAAGCTCGCCGCTGTCCTCTGCCGGCTGCTCCTTGGCTTCGGTTTCGCCTGGCTGCTCGGCAGGCGTGGCGGCATCCGTTTCCTGCTGCGGTTCCTTTGGCGCTGTCTCGGGCTGCTTGATGCTGTAGGTGGTCATATCGACTAGGCCGTAGACGCTCACGAGGTCTTCGCGCACGTATCCGCCCATCGTCAGCTCTACCCAGCCGTCGGCGACGGACTCCACCCGCGCCGCCGTCATGTTTCCCATGGTGCCGATGATCTCGCCGCCCGGCTCCTCGCGGATGGCAAGCTGCTTGCCTCGGCTATAGGTCGCTACCTTCATCGTTGGTTCCTTCCTCTTGGTTGGTCTCGATCGTTCGGTTGGTTGGATAGCCATCGCTCACCGCGTTGGCCTTCTCCTCCTGCTCGTCGCGCTTGCGCTGCATCTCGGCTTTGGGATCGCTCACACAGGAGAGCACGGAAAGTTGCGTTTCCTCAGACACGATGCCCGAGAGCTGCCCGGCAACCGATGCCTCGCTCTGCAAGTCGTCGGGCATGTTGCGGTGCATGGTCACATCGACCATCTGCCAATCGTCGCCGCTGAAGCCCTGGCTCAACGGATAGGCGGCTAGGAGCTTCAGGCGCTCCTGCACGCCGCGCTTGAACTTGCGGTCTTTCTTGCGGGCGAGGTTGCTCATGGGCATCATGCGCATCTTGAGCGCTATGCCGGAGGCGGTGACGAAGCTGTCGGAAGTGATGTCGGGCACCATCGCCATCTTGAAGATCAGCTGCTCAAGGCGGTTGATAAGGTTCTCCTGCACGGAGTCGGCGTTGGGCTTCGCCAAAAACACCACGTCCAAGCCCTCCATGGACTCGCCGTAGAGGTTGATCACCTTGTTCTCGCGGATGTTCACCAACTCGTTCTCGTCAAGCTCCTTGCCCTTGACCACGAGGTAGCAGTCGCTGAAGTACTCGACGTCGTTCGCCTTCTCGGAGAGCACGGCGTTGTACTGCTCGACCATGGAAAGCACGCCCTCGTAGAGGCCTCGCCCCTTGGTGTTCTGGCGGAAGTCCACGGCTGGCACGCTGCCGAAGCTGTGGCCCTCGGCCTCGCCGAACTCCAAGCCGGCATCGCCGCGCCTGAACGGCACGACATCGTGGGCATCGGAATAGCTGCCCTTGATAGCGCCGTCGTCGCCGTAGAACCAGCGGACGAAGAACATCGGGCGCTTCAGCACGGAATCGTCGTAGACCATGAACGACGTGAGCGGCGACACCGCGATTGATCGCGGCAGGCCCTCTTCGTCTTGGTACAGCATCTCGTAGGCATGGCCGAACTTCGACGCCATCTCCGACAATTCAGCGTCCACGTCCTCCTGGAAGTTTCTCGCCGTATAGTCGGCGATGAACGCCTCCACGGCCTTCTTGCGCCCGTCGTCCTCGCCCTTGACCGAAAGCGTCATGGGCACGCCGATGTAGTAGCCCTCGAACGTGTCCGTGATGGTGTAGCAGAAGTCGGCAGACAGGCGGTTGTTCGGCTTGTAGCCGGGCTTCTTGCGCCATGATCGGTCGAAGATCGCGTAGTGCGTGTCGTAAACCTTGTCCAGGTACTCGTAGCGCGGCTTGTGGTCTTGCTCGAACTCGTCAACCAGGCGCTGAAGCAGCTCCTCGGTCATCTCGGTTCCAGCGGGCAGGCGGAAGTCGTCGGTGGACGGCTCTCGCTGCATCTGGTCGTAGTAGAAAGAATGGAACTCGTGGCTCAAATCAGATACCTCCCTTGAAAGTCTTTATGCCGGGTCGGTTCTCCCATTGCCTGATCGCGGACGCCAGGGAGTCGGGCATGTCGTCGTGCGCGGCGTTCTCGTTGTAGTCGAGCACCTGGTTCAGCGCCTCTGCGTCAAGCGGGTACTCGTCGCAGTCAAGGAACCGCACGTTCGCCCACTCGCTGCGCAGGTGCGTGCTGATCTTCAGGTACTTGTTCTCCTTCTCCTGGTATCCCACGCACGGCCTGCCGCGCTTTAGGATGCCCTTGCGCAGGTACCCCTTGTCGGCGTTCATCTCGCAGTGGATCGAGCCGATGCGCAGCGCCTTGCAAATCCCGATGATCTCGTCCAGGCAGTCGTCCACGTGCTTGTGCCACATGCGGATGAGGCAGTACCAGATGCCGCCCCTGTTGCATATGGCCGTGAAGGCCGTGAAGTCAGCGCCCCCGTAGCTCGCGTCGATGTGGCCTATGCCGTCTCGCAGAAGCTCAGGCTCCTTGAAGAACTTGGCGTTGGTGAACATGGCGTCCTCGTCGGCGATGTGCTTCAGCTCGTAGTTGGCGGCGAACAGCGACGGCGACATGCTCGCCCGCACCTGCTCGATCTCCTCGCGGCTCATAAGGCCCGTCTGCCAGCAGTCCCAGCGGCGGATGTTCGGCATCAGCTGGAACGCGTCGTCCTTGTGCCACGGCGTGCCCGTGTTGAAGATGCGCCCGCCACGGTTTCGGATGTTCTGCAACTCCTGGTAGATCAGCTTGATGCGCTCGCGCTCCGCCGCCGACACGCGATCCTTCACGTTCACGATGTCGTCTGTGAACACGCGGTCCGCGTGCTTGCCGGTCAGCGAGCCGCCGCAACCTAAGCCCAGAAGCTGCGGAGCGCCCGACACGCCCTGCTTGAGGTTGGTGGATACAGACGACTGCGTGGCCCTCGTGAGCTCAAGCTCCACGCCGTAGAGCATGCGCACGAGGCCTCGGAAGTAGTCGGTTCGCAGCACGTTAGCCGTTGCCGCCATGACTTCCGCAACGTCGTCGTCGGTCTTGCGCAGGAATATGGTTCGCATGCCGGGAAACAGCACGATGATGAACGCGAACGAGATTCCCAGGCACGTGGTCTTGAAACTGCCGCGGTGCGCCTGAATCGTCTCGTCGTCGGTGCCGAACACCATGTCCTTGATCCACTCGTTGTGTAGAGACGTCAGCTTGTCGAACCCGAGGCACACGGCTATGTCCACGGGGCAGTCATACACCAGGTCGATGAGGTCAGCCCTTGTCGGCATCGCGCTTCGCCTCAATGAGCTTGCCGATCTCGTCGCAAGCGGCCCCGATGTCGGCGGACACCTCGATCTGCTCCACGGGCTTCTCGCCTGCGGTGTCGCGCAGGAACTGGATGGCGGCTATGTCGCCGCGCATCGCCTTCTTGGCGACCTTGAGGATCGAGATCTCTGAAACCGTGAGCTTGCGGTCTGGGTAGTCCTCGAAGCTCAGGCCCTCCAAGTCGTCGAGCTGCGCGTCCGTTCCCTCGAACGGCATGTGCAGCACTATCTTGGCGATCTCCTGCATCTGCTTCTTCTCGCGGCGCTTCTTCGCCGCAGCCTTGCCTGCCTTAGACGCAGCCGCCTTGCGCTGCTCTGCGGTCTGGTCCCTCTTGGGCTTGATGAGGTTCTGGTCGTTCACGGCGATCAGTCCTCGAACGTGAGGCCCATGAAGGCCAGGCGCTTGTGAAGCTCGGCCAGCGCCCCGAAGTCGTTGGAGCCGTAGACGAGGGCGTGGACGATGGCCGTGTCCATGACGTACTGCCACTGGCGGTCGTCCCAATGGTCGCTGCAACGGTTTGAGCGCCACGCCTCGAACCACGTCACGGTCTCCTTGGGCCAGTCTGTGTCTTCGGGCAGCGTCGGCTTGTCCTTCTTCGCGGCCATTTCAGCTCCTCTCTATCGGTTGTCGTTTTCAGATGGAAAGGGCGCAACGGCTGGCGCTGCGCCCGGGTGCCCCCTCTAGTAGGAGGAGCGGCCAGAAGAGCTGCCACGGCTGCGGCTGAACGCAGAGCGGACTCGGTTGGCGATGTTGCCTGCTGCGGCACGGATGCGACCGAACATGCCTGCCTCCTCTCGTTTTCGGGAACAAAAAAGGCGACCCGTAGGTCGCCTTAGATTCTCCTATGCGCGTGAGATTGGCCTATTCGCCCATGGCCTCAAGGATCTTCGAGCCGTCCATGTACAGGTCGCCGTACTTGGCAAGCGCGTACTCCCTGATGAAGCTCTCAAGGTCATCCGAATCGCGGAACACGCACACAACGTGGTAGACGCTGCTCCAAACGTTCTCGTAGTAGGGCTTCACCTCAATCGCCTGGAATGCCTTGAGGATCGCATCTGCCTCGGCGAAGCTGTCGGCTTCGAGGTCACCAGTGGGCTCTATTCCGGCAAGCGGGTTCGGCACGGGCGTACCCTTCTGCTCCTTGGGCTTGAACTGCCGCTTGTTCTGCAAGCCGATTCGCTCGGTGAACACGGGGCGGATGACGTCGCCGTAAGTCCAGCCGTCCTCGTCGGCCTTTACCAGGTCGGCGAACTTGTCCCTATCGGCCTGGTCGTGGAAGCAGAAGCAGATCCAGAAGCCGGAATCGACGGCCATCTGGAAGCGCTTCTCCTCGCGCTTCTCGCGGTCTCGGTACTCCTTCTGATGGTCGGTGAGCTGCGCTGCCTCCACGGCCTTCTTCTCGGCCTTCGCCTTCTGCGGCTTCTCGAACTTAAAGTCCATAGTGCGCCCACCTCTTCTCGTCGGCCTCGATGAACGGGTACCACTGCTTGACCACCTCGAAGTCCTTCGGGCGCTTCTCGCGCAGCGGCTTCATGAATCGCATGTCCAGGCCGTCGAAGCTTCGCCCGAACAGCTCGTAGTCGGGCGGCAGGCCGATGCCGCGCCTCTCGATCGCCGCCATGACCTCAGATTTCGTCCAATCGGCCACAACCGACGCCTTGCGCGTGGTGAGCTTCATGAGGCCGTGCTTGGTGAGGCTCGCGCGGCGGTAGGGGTTGTCGCAGGCGCGAACGCCGTCGCAGAACCACGTGTCCTCGGGAAGCCCGAGGTCTTCCAGGATGAACGGGCGCATGTCGTCGTATCCGAACACGGGCATGTTCGCCGCTTCGATCACGTCGCAATGCTCGGGGCTTTGGAACACGCAGTTGTTGAGCGTCCTCGACCACCTGGGATGCGGGTACTGGTGGATCTTCACGCCGAAAACGCCCTCGATCGTCTTCACGTTGTGCTCGACCATCGGAAGGCCGGGGATGGACCAGTAGTAGATGGGCACTACCTCGATACCCTCGTCCTCAAGCGCGATCCACGCGGCCAGCGAGTCCTTGCCAAGCGAGCAGGACAGCACGACGGGCCGTCCCTCCTCCTTGAGCTTGCGCCTAACCTCGGCGCTTGTTGGCTGGCCCTTGATTATCGTCGGCATCTTCGCTCCTCTCCGTTATCTCGATGGGTTCTCCCATTCCGTTCAACGTCAGCTTAAAGCCCATGTGAGAAGCCATCGTTGCCAGGTTTGTCGATCCTATGTCGGTTCCTCTGCGCAAAGTGCTTTGCACGTACGTTTCGCTCTTGCCCATGGCTTTAGAAAGCGCGTACATGCTCGTCCCGGAACGGTCGAGCATTTCCCTTAGCGCTTCAGTTGGGGTCATACAACCTCCCTTCTTTGCTCTGATCTTCTTCAGCAAGATACAACAAACAATAATTCATTGCAATAACTATTATTTGTGTAGGTATTATGTGCATGAACAATTCTTTGTGGTTATGCCATACATGAATAATTCTTTGTGCAATAATTCAGTTGTCAGCAATGAGGGCCACAGAAAAGCCCACAGAGCTAGCAGCAGCTTAAGAACCGAATAAGGAGGCTATAGAGATGGCAGAGCAGCAGAGTTTAGATCTGATGGTGAGTGGTCAGCTGGTAAGCAACCACACGATCTTAGCGATTGTGGAGGGCATGAGAGCACGAGGCTACTTCAGGAAAGGCCCCCAGGGCCGAAAGGACGGCCTAGAGCTTGCAACAGCCCTGAAGCTTGTGAACGAGTACATGGCATATCCCGATCTTGGCAGGTACACAGTGGAGGCCACGAAGCACAGGCCAATTAACGAGATCCCCCGAGCCGATTACGAGCAAGTGGAGATCATGAGGGCTTGCGATAACTACCTTGCACAGGTAACCGAGGCATTCAAGGCCAACAGCGACGAGGAGGCCATTATTTACATGGTCAAGGATCTTCGAAAGCAGGTCATAGCCGATGGCATCGAGTCCGGGGCCTTGAAGGTTCGAAAGTACTTCGGCAAGCATGGCTTCTACTACATGGACGATCAGGGCAAGTGGCAGAACGCCAAAACCGTTGATTGGAACATCGGCGAAACGAACCCCATCAGACCGGCAGAGCAGGCAGCCTAAAGCAAGCAGGAGGCCCCGAGAAGGGGCCTCCCACAACAACACACAGGAGATCATACCATGCAGAAGCTACTCACGAAAGAGCTTCAGAAGAAGCTCCCGCCGCTCTACTCGCAAGACGGCAAGAAGGCCGAGACCGTGGTTTACGGCCACTGGTTCAGCTGCTTCAACGGCTGGGACTTCTACGCCACCGAGTACGACGAGGAGACCGGCGACATGTTCGGGTTCGTCTTCGGGGCAGTCCCCGAGATGGGCTACTTCAACCTGGCAGAGCTTGAGGAGATCAACCGCAAATACGGCCTGAACTACTTCGAGCGCGAGACCAATTTCACACCCAAGAAGGTTACCGAGGTTCCCAGGATAGCCGAGGCGTTCGGCTACCTCTGGGAAAAGTAACGGATCACTACCGGGAGGGGCCTAGCCCCTCCCATTAAGGAGGGTTCGACCATGGAACGAGAAAAGATCATCGAGAAGATCAAGAAGCTTCGCGAGCACAGCGTGGAGAACGGCTGCAACGAGGCCGAGGCGATCCAGTTCGCCCTCAAGGCCCAGCGCCTGATCGCGGACAACGACGTGGAGGAATGGGAGCTTGCCGACGAGGTGAAGCAGGTGACCGAGACCGCCACGGCGCGAACCGCGAAAGCATGGGCGCCGAGCCTCGCATCGGTGATCGCCGACAACTTCCGGTGCAGGGTGTACCAGCGCAGGGTGACCGACCGCAAGTACGAGTACGTGTTCGTCGGATGGAAGGCCGACGGCGAGGCGGCTGAGATCGTCTACCAGAACCTGCTTGAGGTGGGCGACAAGCTGGCGCACGAGTACGAGGACTTCGCCTATACCGACCCCAACGCCTACTCGAACTTCATCGTGGGGTTCGTGGACGGCGTGAAAACCGAGCTTGAGAAGCAGAGCTTCGAGCTGATGATCGTCTGCCCGTCCGAGGTGAGCGACTACTTCGAGGGCCTAGACCTTGGCCGATCCACGAGGCGAGGCCCGAGGGCCACAAACAGGGACAGCATCAGCAGGGGCCAGGCAGCGGGGCGCGACGCGGTGCGCAGCCGCCGCATGGATGCACCGAGGGCAGGGCTTCTCACAGCCTAGCAGGTGGGCACAGGGGCAGGGCTTGAGGCCTTGCCCCGATCACAAAACGAGGCATTAAACCACGAGGCACGATCACATAGGGAGGCATTAAACCATGGTCAAGCAGGGCGACATATTCACAAGGGAAGGCCTTTTCTACCAGGTGACCAGGGCCACAGCGAAAACAGCCACGATCAAGCCCATAAGGGCCGAGTTCGTGGGCCACGCAGACCCCTGGGGATGGGAAAGGGAGTACATGCCGGTACCTGGCGAGTTCATCGACGACGACCCGATCATGGGCAGGAAGGCCAGCGCCGAGGGGAAGCGCCTCAAGATCCACGACTACAGCGCGGCGAAGAACACGCCGATTCTCATTCTCGGGGGCGAAAACCTCTACCTATGGGACGGCGAGCCGAGCATCTTCGACATCTACGACTAAGGAGGGCGCGATGCGCAACTCAAAGAGATACACCTGCATCATAAGGCACGGCGGCGGCTTCGGCGGGGGCTACGGTGGCACCTATGAGAGGGAGCACAGCTACTACTCAACCCATAGGGCAGGGAGCAAGGCCAACGAGGAGGACGCCATTACCACATGGCGCAGGAGGCACGGCTACACCGGATGGTGCGAGGTTGTGCCGGGAACTGCGAAGATCGACGAGGAGGGCTAGCGATGGAAAGGCAAGAGCCGAAACAGTGGGCCGAGATCTTGAAGATCTTGAAAGAAGCCCGAGAAGATCTAGAGCGATTCATAGAGGCAGAGAAGCCCATAGCCGAGGGGATCACACAAAGGCGATAGCAGAAAGGCCCCGGGGATAAGCCCCGAGGCCTTTTGTTGTGGCTAGCAAAGCCCCCATATAGACATGACCCACCTAAGCAGCAGCGACACGAGGCCGACGAACAGCAGCAGACAGGCGCATATGGAGCCTACTAGCACGATCCAGGTTATGACCTTCTGGGCGCGCGTCACTATTCAACACCTCCCATTGCCTTGCACCTCTTTACCAGATGCTCGCACATCATGAGCTCGGCGGAGACGCGATGAACGTTTGCCATATCCTGACCGATAACCTGCTCGCAGTACCCAATCGGCGACATCTTGCTATCGTGCTCGATCGCCTCCCACGAGTCGCTGAACTTCTGGCCCACCTCGATGGGCACGAAAACGAAACGCTTGCACTTCTCGCGCGTGCACTGGTTCACCCGATCGACCATGCCGGTTATGCGCCCGCGCTTGCGATTGCGATCCTCGCAATCCCATAGGGCAAGGCGCAGGTCGTCGCACCCGGTCGCAGCCGCCATGTTGCAGCATGCCTGGATCACGTCGCAAAGCTCGGCGATGAGGTCGCTGGAATCGCTAAAGGTGTCTTTATCGAGCTTCTGCCAAGCGCCGAAGACCTCCGCAGCCTCTTCCAAGACCTTCATGGCCTGGGCCTTGCTGCATTCCACGTTGTCGAACACGGCCACGCTGCCAAGCTCAACCGTGTTCTGGTAGGTATCGTCAAACATCTATCCTCCAATGATCATGCGGGCCAGCGATACCGCCGCCCACAGCGTAAGTCCATCGATAAGCAGTGATGCCGCTATCACGAGCAGACATCCCCGGTTGCATCCTGGGCGGCTCATTCATCCTCCCACCTGATGGTCCCGTCGTCGTATTCGGCCTTGAGCCAGTCTAGGTACTCGCCCCATGAGCAGAAGTCACGCACCCAGTGCGACTCGAACGCGCACATGGTGAAGGGGTTGCACTCGCTCAACGAGATTTTGAACCGCCGCCCGTCGCGTATCATGCGCACCTCCATGCGCATGGCGGCCTCGGGCGTGCCGAAGTACCGCTCCAAGTTAGTCAATCCGCCACCTCCTACCAGCAGGCGAGCAGGGCCAGAAGCACCAGCCCCGCCGCCAGCATGCGGATCGCGTAAAGCTCAATGGACAGCACCGCCAGCAGCAGCGCCACGGCAAGCGCGGCTAGGGCTTGAAGTGCTCGCAAGCTATCTCGCCCCCGTCCCTCAGATGATCGAGCGCCCAGTCCACGGCCTTGTTAGCCGTGTCTGCCATGCTCTTGCCCGTAAGCTCCTCGTTGGCGATCGCGGCCTCAAGTTCAAGGACGCACACGCCGTCGTCTCCGTCGGCGGGATTGAACCACCTGCACTCGCAGCACGGCTCAGGCTCCTCCCGGTTCCACGGCGCGTTCGGGTCTCCCTCGAAGCAGCCTAGCGGCAGGTTCCAGCCGCTATGAGGTTCGCAGCCTGCCATGCTCATGAGGCATCACCGCGACACGGGAGGTCGTACCCGATGATCTCAAGGTCGTAGGCCACGGCTGCGGCACGCTCGACCTTGCAGCCACGGGCGTTCTCCCAGCCCTCGCACAGGTACACGGCGTCGCATTCGGCCATCTTCGCGAGGCTCTGGCTTATGTAGTACAGCGGCACGTTCACCACCTTGGGCGGAACCGTGAGGCCGTCCTTGAAGTACGTGTTAACGACCTCGTAGCCGCGCTTCTCAAGCTCCGCAACGGCCTTGGCTCGTTCCTCTTCGATCTGCTTCTCGCCAAGCCCGTTCATGGGCTGGACGATCATCGCCTTCTTCATTTCTGCTCCTCTCGCACGTTGCTATAGTCGATTTCGTCGCGGCACTTTTCGCAGACCTCGCCGACGCGCTTCTTGTTGTCCTTCCAAAATTCGCGCGGGTAGCACGTGAAAAACGGATTGAGGTACGTTCTGCCGCATCGGGCGCACGTCCATTCATACGGGTCGCAGCTCATGCGATCTCACCCGCCTCGGCCATGGCGATCCTCTCGCCGATCCATCGCATCACGGGAACGGCCATGCTGTTGCCGACCGCCTTGTAGCGCGGGCCGTCCGGGCACTCCTCTGCGGGCTTGCCGCGATAGGGTATCTTCGTCCAATCGTCGAGGAAGCCCTGCAACCGCTCGCATTCGCGCGGCGTGAGCCTTCGCACAACCATGTCGCCTCCTTCCTCGCTGAAAAGCGTCTGAGTGTTGCTGGTGGAGAGGGTGAGCGACACTTCGTCGCTCACCAGCGCTCCTTTGCCGCCGCCCGCGCATCCGCAGCGGACGAGCAGCGTGCAGGCGCTCACAGGCACACCGACGGCGCGTCGCCGCCCACCTTGAGCGTGCCCACCATGTCGTATCCGATCACCGTGTTGGCGTTGAGGT
Source organism: uncultured Collinsella sp. (assembly GCA_934630385.1). Lineage (GTDB taxonomy): Bacteria > Actinomycetota > Coriobacteriia > Coriobacteriales > Coriobacteriaceae > Collinsella. The sequence goes on along the minus strand of CAKTWE010000007.1, from coordinate 11,500 downwards.
CGGCCATTGTTATCGGCTCGTCGATGGGGTACACGGCGGGGTTGTGCCAGTCGGCGGTGAGCGTCGGCGACTGCTCCGGTTCCGCGCCTACTCCTCCCGCGCCTGCTCCCTGGTGGTACTTGAAGCCTGCGCTACGAGGGCTTCTTCCAGCCTCTTCGGCAAGGCTCGCCCTCTTTTCCGCGCTCGATTCAAGATCCCCTCGCATGCTCTCCGGCTCAATGAGTACGCCGACGGGGGGCAGGCTCCAAGATGTCCGACAAGAAAGAGACGGCGGCGTCTTTGGGCCACTCCGAAGAACTGCGCATCAAGTATCCGCCACGCCAGACCGTACCCGAGCTTGTCCATTTCGGACAAGAGCTGTCGGAAAGCCTCCCCACCCTCGCTTGAGAGCGCTCCCGGGACGTTTTCCCAAAGAAACCATCGAGGACGTATCTCGCGTACCGCCCGAATGTATTCGAACATGAGTCCTGACTCACCTTGCAACCCCTCCCGTTTGCCCGCGATCGAGAAGGACTGGCATGGGCTTCCGCCCACCACCAGATCCACCTTGCTGCGGTACTTCTTCCAGTTCATCTTGGTAACGTCGCCGACGTTCGGAACCTCTGGGTACCGCTCGGCCAACACGGCGCTGGGGAACTCGTCGAACTCGGCGAAGCACACAGGCTCCCAGCCAAGCGGTTCCCACGCCACGGTCGCGGCCTCTATGCCGCTGAAAAGCGAGACGTACTTCATCGGTGCGCCCCCAATGCCTGCTCGACGAGCATGAAGAAGCGGCGCTCGGCGCTGTCCGACGGGTTGCGCTTGCGCATGTCGGCGATCTTCAGCAGCTCGTCTTCCTCGTAATGGGTGGCGTCCCAATCGACCTCGGGCCAGTCGTAGCAGGAGCAGTGCCAGCCCTCCAGCAAGATATAGCCTTTGTCGTAATAGTCGTCGCTTCTATCGCCGGCATAGATCAGCATGTAGCGCTCTTCGCTGTAATCGGGCTCGCTTTGGGCCGCGCAGATGATGCGCCACGGCTCGATAGTTTTCGGTGCCTCGACGGTTTTCATGACTCGTCACCGTCCTCGGCCTTTGGCGGTTTCTGCTCGAATCGACACCACCTGGTTCCGCGCACGAGGCGAGATTTCGCGATGGCGTAGGTCTCGCCTTTCATTCGCTCCGTGTAGTCGCGGAACGCCGGGCATGCGCAATAGATCGTCGTGCCGTCGAAAGGCTTGAATCTCGAATGCATGCACTTGATGCATGACGGCGTTCTGTACTTCCTAATCTCCCTGATCGTGTTCTTGATCTTCATGAGCCTTCACCTCGTTTCTCCCGCGAATGAACCGCTGCACCTCAACGCTGCAATCGCGGCACAGGTCGAAGCTCTCGATTTCGCTGGGCCAAAGCGCCCCACGGAACGTGCCGTGGGGGTCGTCGCCGATAATCAACTCGCCGCATTTGTCGCAGCGCATGCACTTGACCTTGCTCATGCGCCATCGCCTCCGAGCTTCGCGCCGCACATCGGGCAGTAGCTGATGTCCTTCGTGTAGCAGTAGTCGCCGTTGTAGAGGCTGATGCCGATCACGTACGGCTCCTTCGCGGGGCCTTCCTTGCCGAGCACGCACAGGCGCTCTACCGATATGTCGTCGATGTCGCAGGCGCGGCCCTCTGCACTGGCGAACAGGGTTCGCCCTTCCTCGCAGTACTCGCAGCTCATGCCATCACCCCCGCGAGGCATCCGGGGAATGTGCCCGTCAGGTCGATGCACGTGCCGTCATCGTCGACGGCGAAGCACTGGTAGCTGTCATCGGTCATGGCCTCGACCTGCTTCAGCGCGTCCTCTCGCGTCTCGGCCTCGCCGATCTTGATGCCAGCCCTGTAGGCGCTCGCGTAGCTCTGGCAAAGCGAGCGCTCGTAGATCCCTATCATTCCTGGCCCGCCTTCCACTCGTTGACCAACTCGTCGTACTCCTCTCGGAACTCTGGCTCGAAATAGGCGATGAACTCGCTCTTGGTCATGCCGCAGCGCAGGCTTGAGTAGCCGACGTGCTCGATGCACCAGTCAGAGAACGGAATGAGCTTGCCGCCGTCGTCCACGCTCGTGCGGTAGCCGGTGCCGTCGCGGTAGAGCTTACGGCGGCCTTCCTTGCGGATGGCCTGCTCGACCTTCGAGGCATCGCGCTCGCCGCGCTCCATGAGCTTGCCGCGCAGCTCCTCTGCCTCGTCCTGCGCCTGCTCAAGCTTGCCGCGCAGCCAATCGCGCTCAGCCCGCGCCTGCTCCAACTGGTCGAGCACGTACTGCTCGCATGTCTTGATCTCCATGGGTTACATCCCTTCACGTATCATCTCGTTGCCGTCACGGTCTGTGATCAGCCAATATCCGTATTCGTAGAGGCCAGGGCTGTGCGGCTCGTAGACCTGCAACAGCTGGCCCGTCCACCAGGCCTCCTCGTAGACCGGATGCCGCCAGCGCCACTCGGCCTTGAGCCGCGCCCCGCCGTGGAACTTGTCGTGGCATCCGGTGGTGCCGCTGCCGCAGAGGCAGAACAGCGGGCTTCGCAAGTCCCAGGTGCCGCACGGCGTGACCAGGCGGAACGTCTCGCCCCAAGACCGGTGCGCCACGTGGTGCACGCTTCCGGCACGCCTGCCGCAGACGCAGCATTGGGGCGAAAGCGCCTCGTAGGCCTTTCCGTGGGTGTAGTGCGCCCCCAGGTGGGGCTTGCCGTAAAGCTCGGCTCGCTCTTTGGGGTAGCCGCGAAGCACCCCCGCATCGAGGATCATTGCAGCCTCCCGTCCGGGCCATCGAAGTGCTCGACCCTCGCGCCGCCCCTCAGCCGCGACACTATTGCCTTCGCGGTGTCAGGGTCTCCCTGCTCGGCAAGCCTGCGCACGAGGTCGCTTGGCTTGTACTGCGTTGTCACCAGCGTGGGCAGCATCGCGGAGTAGCGCTGGTCGATCAGGCTGAACAGGCTGTCCAAAACGAAACCCGTCGGCCTGCGCTTGCCCAGGTCGTCCACGATCAGGTAGCGCACCTCGGCGTAGCGCTTGAGCGGGTCGCCGCCGTCGTGGAAGCTGCGCTGGATCTCGTCGAGGATGCGGTACATCGGGGCCATGAGCACCGACCGCTTGCCTCCGGCCAGGCGCTTTGCCACGGCCGCGGCGCAGGTGGTCTTGTGAGTTCCGACGTCTCCCCAGAGATACACCCACTGGCCGCGCTTCATGCACTCGGCGATCTCGGCCGCCAACGGGTGGTCGAGGCTCACGTAGCGTTCGGGCACGCCCGCCCGCTTCCAGTCGTGCATGGCTCTGTCGAGCGCAGCCTTGCGAGCCGCCTCGGCCTCGGCCTGGCGCTCCTTCTCGCGCTCGGCCTCGGCGCCTGCGCAGCCGCACTGCTCGTAGCCGCAGAACAGCGTCCGCCCAGCGAGCCGCGCGGTGCGGGCCTTGAGGGTCGCGCCGCAGTGCGGGCACTCAGTCGTAGGCCGAAAATCCATCGTCTGGCACCTCCTTTGCCATGCCGTTTTTTGGCTTCGAGGAGCGCACCCAGATGCGCACCGAGGCCTTCCAGTCCTTCATCTTCGCCTTTCCGACCATCCAGCCCTTCTGGGCGTAGAAGTCGACAAAGCGCTCCGGGTCGAAGTCGGTCGAGGCGAGGTCGAGGCTCTTGCCCTCCGCGTAGCTTCGGGCGTACTCGTCGACCTCTTCGGGAGAGGGGGCGCGGAAACGCGCCTTGCTCCCTCTCTCCTCTTCCTTAATTCCTCTTCCTACTTCCTCTTCCTCTTCGCTTGGCCGTTTGCTTTCGGCTTTGCTTGCATCGTTGCTTGATGATTTGCTTGCCGTTTTGCTTCCGCTTTTGCTTAACGGTTTGCTTGGCCGTTTGCTTTCGGCTTTGCTTGCATCGTTGCTTGATGATTTGCCGCCGTTGCCTCCCGCCACGATGCGCGAGCGGGAGGTTTCCATGACGGGCCTTATCGCCGTCAGCACCGCCTCCTGGGTATCGGTGCGCGGCTCCGGTTCCTCGCCCGTTCGCAGGTACCGGACGATCATGCCGATAAGCTCGTCGCCCTCCCTGCGGTTGCGCAGCCTAAGCGGCCCGTCTATGAGCGAGTCCAGTACCTGCATGCCGCCATCGCCCCTAAAACGGGATGTCGCCGTCGTACAGGCTTTCCTGGGCGGGCGGCATGGGCGCTTGCTGCGGCGCCGCCTGCGGGGCGGGCTGCGGCGCGTACTGGGCGGGCGCCTGCTGGTATCCCTGCGGTGCCGCCGGGGCTTGCTGGTAGGCCTGCTGCGCGTTCCACTGCTGGGGTGCCGCCTGCGGGGCGGGCTGCGGCGCGTACTGCTGCTGGTATCCCTGCGGCGCTTGCTGGCCCTGCTTCTGGGACATAAGCTCGATCTCGTCCACGATCACCTCAAGCTTGGATCGGCGCTGGCCGTCCTTGTCCCAGCTCGAATAGCGCAGCTTGCCCTCGATGGCCACCTTCATGCCCTTGTGCAGGATGCGGCCCATGCTCTCGGCGCGGTTGCCGAACATCGTGCAGTCCACGAAGTTCGGGTAGTCCTCCCACTCGCCGGTTTGCTGGTTGCGGCGGCGGTCGTTCACCGCCACGCCGAAGCCCAGAACCTGCATGCCGCCCTGGGTAGCCCGCAGCTCGGGGTCGCGGGTCAAGTTTCCGCTGATGTTCACTCGGTTGATCGACATTTAGTAACTCCCTTCGCCCGTCCCGTTGGACCAGGTGCGCTTTATGTCCTCGTCGACGGTTCGGATCTTGAGCTTGTACACGTTTATCGCCTCTTGGCTCGCCTTGTAGAGCGCTTCGGCGCAGTCTCTGCGCTGCTTCAGCTCGGCTATGTCCTCACGGCCTCGGCAGAGGTCGCTTATCACCGTCACGGGCGTCCCCTTGGATCGCTCCTCAAGGATCGCGATGCGCAGTGCCTTTCGGTACTCGGCCTCGTTCTCGGCGTACTGGCTTCCGCTGTTGCGCAGCGCCTGAAGCTCGTCCATGAGCCTTTCGAAGAGCTGCATGCGCTCGGCGTAGAGGTCTTGCATGGCCTACACGACCTGCCATGCGGGGGACGGGCAGCACCCGGGGTTGGCCTTGAACTGCTCGTACTGCTGGCGGCTCTCGAACTGGTAGGAGGTGCCGCAGCTCTTGCACTTGGCGATGAACTGGCCGAACTCGGGCGGCTCCTTCTCGGCGGGCTTCTCGGTTCCCATGAGCGTGTCGGGGTCTGATGTGCCGTCGATGTCGAACGCGCCGCAGAGCGCGTACTTTCGCGCGTAGCTGGATGCGCTGCCCGTGACCTGCGCCTCGTTCATGCCCTTCTGGCTCAAAGGCTCGCGGGCGTAGGCCGTCACGTCCATGGGATCGCCGTGGCCGTCCTCGAAGAACAGGCGGCACGTGGCCTCGACGTAGTAGCGCTCGCCGATCTGCACGATGCTGTCGTTGAGCGTGAAGGCTATGCCCGCCTCCTTGCACGGCTCCTTGAGCGCCGCCACGATGTCCTCCATCGAGCGGTAGTAGAAGTTGCCGTGGGCGTTGTAGCGTGCTTTAGGCACAACTACGGATCGCTGCACCTGGGCCACGGCCTCGGCCAGCGTCATGTGCTTGTCTTCTGCCATCGTCTACTCCATCCTCGCCGCCACCTGGGCTGGCGTGCCCCGGCGGATGCTTCCGGTGATTCCCTGCGCCTTGAGTACGGATGCGAGCGCCTGCATCTGCGATCGCGTGGCGCTCGGCACCTCGACCGTCCACGCCTCCAAAGGCTCCGCGACCGGTGCTGGCATGGGTGCCGGCATGGGGGCGGGCATTGGCGCTGGCGCGGGCATCGGCTCAGGCTCGGGGATCTCAATCGGCTCAGGCTCTGGTTCCGGCATCGGTTCCGGTTCGGGCTCTGGCACCATGGCCGCCTTCAGCTCGGCGATGCGCTGGTCTTCCTCGTCGGCCAAACGCGCCGCGTTCAAGGCGGCTCCGAGGTCGAGCGTGCGGAAGAACTCGCGCTCCGCGTCGGCGTAGTGCGGCATCGCCTCCTGCTGGGCCTTGAGTGTTTCCCAGTCTCGGGCCACGTCGGACACCTTTGCCTCAAGCGCCTGCTGCGCCTTGATCTCGCCGAAGGTCTTGTTGAGCCACTGCGGCTCATGCAGGCGCTCGTAGGGGACGACCGGCGCGAGCAGCCCCGCGAACTCCTCGTAGTGCTGCTGTAGGCGTGAGTAGAGCGCGTCCTTGCGCGTCTGCTCGGCCTCGTCGAGCTGCGCCTTGATGGCGTCGGTTGATTCGTCGATGATGGCCGTGATCTGCTTGCAGCGCCTCTCGAATGCGTCGAGCGGCTTGTTGTACTCGCGCTTCACGGCCTTGCGGCGCTCGTCGATCTCCTTCTTGATGCCGTTGAGGTAGCTGCGGTCGTGCTTGGCCTCCTTGATGGCCTGGGCGCTCGTGAGGTCGTAGGTGGCGCCCTCGTAGTCGGCGACGACCTTCTTCACGTGGGCCTCCAACGCGTCCATGTTCGAAGCGATGGTGGCCTCGGTGTACGTGACCTCAAGCGTGGTGGCCTCGGTTTCGATGACCTCGGCCTCGACCTGCTGCGGTTCGGTTCCCTTAGCCATAGATCTCGCCCGTCTCGTCGTCGAAGTCCATGGCCTGCTGCTGCTCGGCCACGGTGAGCAAAACCGTCTTGCCGCTCTGCTTGATGATGCGGAAGGCGTCGGCGTTGTCGGTCAGGATCTCGAATTGCATGGTCGCCACGCTTCCCTTCACGGTGACCTGCTTGAACTGCGCCTGGATGGTCGCTTCGTTAATCATGTCGTTACCTCCTATTTGATGCCGAGGACGGCGGCAAGGAACGCGCGACCGAACTCGAGCTCTTCCTCGCTGACGGGCTTGATCTTGTCGGCGATTAACTTGCGGCTCTTGGCGACGCACTTCTCGTCGATTCGGGAAAGCCCGGCCTCGCAAAGCGCGATCATCACGTGGTAGGCGTTTGCCTTCGTCTCGCCGTCGTTGTTGTCAGGATGCGTGGCGTCGAACATGAGGTTATTCGCGATGCAGGCGGCGTGGTTGAGCACTGCTTTGTGGAACTGGCTCCCGTGGACGTCCTCAAAGCCGTTCTCTTCGAAGTATTTGGCGTTCATTTCTTCTCCTTTACGTACTCCTCGACGAAGTACTCGATGTAGATGTCTATGCGTGGTTTGGTGCCGTATGGCGACCTCGGGCGCTTGGTGACGGCTCCCATGTCGACCTGCGAATCGTCCTTGAAGGCGATCCCGTTGAGCGCGTCGCAGGCGAGCTTGCCGAGGTTGTCCCAGTCGGGCTTGCCGAGGTCGGCGCGGCCCTCCCAGTACTTCGGGTTGCTCTTCGCGAGCGGCCTGGTGGTCGAGATCCGCATCACGACCGGGCCGTCGTGGTTGGCGAAGGTCTCGCCGTATGCCGCGCGGAACGCGTCCTTGATGGCCTTCTCGGCCTTGAGCGTCTTGGTCGGCGTGTAGGTGCGGTGGTTGCGGTAGTCGGTCATAGGGCGCTGCTTTCCGACAAGCTGGGCGGGGTGCATGGTGATGTGCGCCGTGGCCGCAAGGGTGCGCTGCCAGCTCATTCGGAAAACCCATCGCTCTGGCTGCGGTGCTTGTTGAAGGCTCCGCGCAGCTCCGGGTATCGCGCCTCCATGATTCGGGCAAGGGCGGGGGCTATGCCGTTCTTGCAGCCGACGTGCAGCTCGTTGCGCACCATGTTCACCAGGTAGTTGATCGACACGTAGCCCTTCTCCTTGAGGCGGCGGGCGTTGTCGAGCATGAACCGCCACGCCTCGGGGTTGGCCTCGATCCACTTCTTGGCCTCGGCAACGTCCTGCTCGCCAGCCATGCCCAGGCCGAAGATCTCAAGCTGGTTGCTCTGCGGCTTGGGGCGGTACATCTCGTCGTTACGCATTGAGCACCGCCATGGTTCCCACCGCACGCTGGGCGTCGGCCACGGCCTGGTCCATCGTGGGGATGACCCAGAGCCAGAGCACGGCGAGGAAGATCATGAGGGCCGCGAGGAAGCCGACCATGACGCCCGCCCTGAACTGGGAGCGCTCAAGCTGCTCTTTGGCCGTCGGGCGCTTGCCCTCGAATGGTATGATGGTCGCAGCCTCTTTCGAGGCGGCTACGTAGCGGGTGCCCGATGTGTGGAAGCTGGGGGCGCTCGCTTTCTTTTTTGTCTGCATTTCCGTTCTCCTTTCGGTGTTTTCGCAGGTCATTGCTAGGGCGCTTTTTAGGGCCTCTTTTTTGCCGCTTTTTTCGCCCTGCTCTTCTGGCTGTAGTAGCGCTGGCGCTGCCTGCCATTCCTCTTCTCCCTGATCGCCTCCTCCTTCATCGCGTTGGCCTGCTCGGCGAGGTCTGCCATGTGAAGCTCCTTCGTGCACTCGATGCACCAGCCGTTGATGCGGTTGAGCGGTCGAAACGTCCACTGCCCGCAGCGGGGGCACTGCCTGCGCTTGCGGAGTGAGAGTCCGCACTTCCGCGCCATATGCTTCACTGAGTCGATGGAGCGCCCGAGGTCCTTGGCTACCTGCTTGGCGCCGTCTCCGGCGTGCTCTTCGAGGTATCTGAGTTCACGTGTAGACCACTGCTTCACGCCTTCGCTTCTCCCTTCTGCTGGCGTTCCCACTCGCGGTATGCCTGACGGATTGTCGAGCACATGCCATCAAAGGCAATTTCGCGGGCCGTCTTGGGCTTTTCGTCCTGCTGTTTGGCCTCTTCGGCTGGCATTTAGACCGCCACGCCTTTTGATGTGCGCTCCTCGACTAACCCAGCGAGGTAGTCAACAGAGCATCCGTAGAGCTTTGCCAGGTTGATTGCGTCTGGAACCAGTAGCGGCGAACTCTCGCCACGCTCCCACTTGCCGATAACGTATTCGGAGCGGTGGATCTTCTCACCAACTTCTTCTCTGGTCAGGCCCGCCCGCTTACGCTCGGACACAAGATTGTTGAGCATTGTTTCCTCCTTTGCACTAGTTTCTTGTGCCTGAATGGCACTATATACAAGATTCTTGTATCTGTAAACCCTAAAAGTTTGCTATCCGTACAAGTTTCTTGTATGCTGCAACTATCCTAAGTTAGGGGTGAGATATGAGCCTTAAAGACCTACGGCAGCGTTCAGGGCTGACCCAGAAAGAAGCTGCTAGCGTGTTCGGCCTTAAATACCGCACGTACCAAAACTACGAGCTTGGAAACACAAGCCCTGATATGGATACTGCGGCGGAGTTCGCCCGGTATTTCAAATGCACAATTGGTGAACTGTTCGATCTCGAAGAGGGCGATGGCGAACAGATGGGAAGCGCCGAGCGCGAGTTGCTAACGCTCTTTAACGCTATGAATAAAGAGGGCCGCAAGGCATTACTTGCGGCAGCAAATGGAATCGCCGAGGCTTTCCCGGCGACAAGGAAGGAGTAACCGTGGCATTGAAAGACATGATGAAGGACATGGCAAATGCGGCTGTGTCGCAGGCGCAGAGCGCCGTACAAGATGCAATCGATCGTGACCAGCAAACCATAAATGGTCAAGGCGCTAGTAGCGTCGTGCAGGGTATGATGGGGCACTACTCCGAGCTTTCTGCTGAATCCGCTCAGCAGCAATATGGCATGTATCTCATGCGCGGCGAATCGTTCACGCGGTGCTTCGCGCTTATTCGAGACAAGATGCTGTTCACCGATAGGAGGATCGTCTTCATCGACCATCAGGGAATGACGGGCACGAAAGCCGCAGTCGTTTCGATTGACCTGCAAAGCATCGTCGATGTGCGGCTCGAAACGGGAGGGGCGGGCTTCGACCATGCGGAGCTGTCGTTCTCCTACATGGCATGCCCGTACTACAAGGCATACGACGCGAAAGTCGCATCGAAGACGCTTGAGTTCCCAAAAGGATTCGACGTCCAAAGCCTGTACGGGATGCTTGCGGAACTTGCGTTCGAGAACGTACGACGCATCAATTCGTAAAAGAAAAGCCCACGCGGGTCAAAGCGTTCGCACCGCTCGCCGCGTGGGTCATGCAAAACCTACCCATGAAAGGAGGTCGCTTCATATTATGCCAAAAACTGCGGTGATATACGCCCGCTTTTCGTGCAACAAGCAGCGCGAGGCCTCAATAGATGATCAGCTGCGCATCTGCCGCCAGTGGTGCCAGCGCGAGAGGTACGCCATCGTGGCGGAATACTGCGACTACGCCATAAGCGGGCGCACCGACGACCGCCCTGAGTTCCAGCGCATGGTAGCCAACGCTGGCGAGAGCGACATAGTTCTGGTCTATATGATGGATCGCTTCAGCCGTGGGGAATACGACGCGCCAATATACAAGCGCGAGCTTGCCCAGCACGGCGTGAAGCTCGTCTCGGCGCTTGAACAGATACCAGATTCGCCCGAGGGCATCATTTACGAGAAGCTGCTTGAGGGCCTTGCGGCGTGCGAGTCGAAGAAGACCGCGATCCGCACGAGGCGCGGCATGGAGGGCAACGCGCTCAAATGCAAGACCAACGGCGTGCGCGTGTTCGGCTACGCCAGCAACGAGGCCGACGAGTACGTGATCAACGAGGACGAGGCCGATTTCGTGCGCGAGGCGTTCAAGCGGCGCATAGCAAAGGAGACCACCAACTCGATAGCTCGCGACTTCGCGGCACGCGGGGTCAAGACCTCGCAGGGAAACCCGTGCGGCTACTCGATGGTCGAGCGGATGGTGAAGAACCGGAAGTACACGGGGCGCTACGAGTGGGGCGGCGTTGTCAAAGAGGGCGGCATGCCCGCGATCATCGACGAGGTGACGTTCATGGAGGCACAGGGCATACGCGCGGCCAAGGAGCGCTGCGCGGAGAGCTGGGGCGACTTCGCCCTTTCCGGCAAGGCGATCTGCGCGGGCTGCGGGCGCAACCTGCAAGGCGTGAGCGGGCGCGGGCGTGGCAACCGCAAGTACGAGTACTACCGCTGCCACGACGGATGCGTTAAGCCCATCAGGCGCGAGGAGCTTGAGGGCGAGATCGTCAAGGCGCTGCGGGCGCTTCTGCAAGACCGCGAGGAGGCCTTGAGGATAGCCCATATGGTGGCGGAAAGCTCGGACGGGGCCGAGGTGGCGGCGAGGCGCAAGCAGGCCGCACAATCGCTCTCAGCCGCCGAGCGCGGCCTGAAGAACATCCTCAACGCCATCGAGCAGGGAATTATCGCGCCTGGGGCCAAAGAGCGCATAGCGGAGCTTGAGCACCAGCGCGACCGCGCCAAGCTCGACCTTGAGACGATCAAGGACGAGCAGATAGACCCCGAGCGGCTGGCTGACTTCCTGCAATGCGGCTCCGCCCTGGATGACGCGACGCTGCTGAAGGCGTTCGTCTACCAGGTGAGCGTGAGCGACGAAGAGTGCATAGTGACGCTGAACTACGACGTGGAAAGCAACGAACCCGCCAGACTTGACGTCCAACGGGTTCGTACAAAATGCAAATGGTGCCCCCAGCGGGATTCGAACCCGCGATATCCACCTTGAAAGGGTGGCGTCCTTGGCCGCTAGACGATGGG